>JALSTK010000117.1 GCA_026983775.1 Calditrichia bacterium | reverse complement strand
AACCTATTTTTTCCCCTGGTTAAAAAAAATAGGAGAGCTGGCCAGGCAATACAATAAACCGCTCATCTATCATACAGACGGGGTATTATGGGATGTCTTTGAACGTATCATTGATTGCGGTGTAGATGCTTTACATCCCATTGAACCCAAAGCTATGAAGATTGCCGAAGTCAAAGAAAAATATGGTGACAAGCTCTGTCTGATCGGGCACGTGGATGTGGATCTATTAGCCCGGGGCACGCCGCAGGAAGTGCGCCGGAAAGTTCGCGAAAATATCGAAGTTGCCGGGTATAACGGAGGCTATATAGTCGGCTCGGGTAACAGCATTCCGGACTATGTAAATTATGAAAACTATCTGGCGCTTTTGGCAGCAGCCCGTGAATTCGGAAGAGTTTAACACCTACCCGCTGAGTAAGAATCTATGTTTTCAGTTTCTTTTTTTTCAGGTTTGTTTCTTTATCCGTGTATTAGGGAAAGAGAGGTCCTATGTTTAAAAGCGGCAGCACCCGGTTAATCCGTAATCTGAACCAGCAGCATATTCTGAATCTGGTACGCATGTTTCCCGGAATTACCGGAAGAGAAATCAGCAATCAAACCGGCCTGCAGATTTCAACGGTTTTATATACACTGAAGACTCTGCAAAAAAAGGGGCTTATCCGTTCAGCCGGTTTCGGCCCCACTACAACGGTGGGTGGTAAACCTCCGCTCAAATGGCGACTCAATCCGGAGTATGGTTTTATCCTTGGCATAGAACTCTTGTCGAGAGAAGCACGGCTGGTTCTTCTCGACTTTGATCAGCGTCTTATAGCCAGCCATATTCAGACCCTGCCGGACGGTCTTTCTGCCAAGCAGGTGATCCGAATTATCCGCCAGATGATCGACGAACAGTTACAAAGTCAGCGGATTGCTTTAAATTCCGTTCTCGGGGTTGGCATCGGAATCCCGGGTACGGTCGACAGCGAACAGGGTATTATCGAATATGCACCGGCGTTTCCGTTTATCAAACTGCCTTTTAAGAACCTGTTAAGTAAATATATTCCCCTTCCCATTCATATTGAGAATGATGCTAATGCCGGAGCTCTGGGTTGTAAATGGCTGGACCCGGAAGAGCAAATGTCTGAAAATTTCATCTATCTTACCATTCAGCAAAAATTCAGTGGTATGGGGGTTGGCTTCATCATTCATCATGAACTCTATCGGGGAGCCCACGGTGCCAGCGGAGAAATAGCCAATTTTCTCTCCCCGGGAAGGTGGCAGAAAATACTCGCCGAGGTGAGCAGCGAATTGGGCTCGGGAAACCGCCTGCTTCATAAGCTCGAAGCATTTCGTACCGGTCGTCTTCCCCTATCGTTCCTCACAAACCTGGCCCGGGAAGGAGAAGCAGCAGCCCAAACGTTACTTGCTTTAATCGGAGCGGAAATCGGCAGCCAGATCGTACATTTGATTGATTTAATCGATCCCCAGAAGATCATTATAGGCGGTGATTTGTGCGAAGCGGCGCAATTTCTAAAACCTGCCATTCAGTCTAAAATAGCAAAAGAAGTTATATCGCAATCGGCCCGGGAAATTCCCGTTAAATTTTCATCATTTGCGGCACTGAGCGGAGCCTATGGCGGCAGTGCCCTTGTCTTGCGAAAGATATTCCGTCAATTCTGAAATCCATCTCTTTGCAGGGAACCTGTAGTAACGAATCTCTACTCATAACGGAAATGCTTAATGGCTTCGCCTTTAACCTCAATCTCGGTCATGGCTTCTATACCTATTTGCAAATGTAAATCCGTATATTTTCTGGTCACCATTCGATCCGATTCTTCCGTTTTAATTCCTTCGGGAATCAGGGGCAGATCGGATACCAGCAACAGGGCTCCGCGGGCGATACTATTGGCATGGCCCACGATAAAAATAGTCGCCGTTTCCATATCGATGGCCAAAGCCTGAATCCGTTTCAAATACGCCTTAAAATCGGCATCCCATTCCCACAGGCGGCGATTCGTGGTATAAACAACACCTGTACGATATTCCTGGCCGTATTTCACGATTTTATCCGAAACGAATTTATGCAATTTAAAAGACGGGAGAGCCGGTACTTCCGGAGGGAAATAATCGTTACTGGTTCCTTCTCCGCGGATACCTGCCGTGGGCAGGATAAAGTGTCCGATTTCTGTACTGCGTTTCAGACCGCCGCACTTGCCCAGAAAAAGGACCCCCTTCGGTTTCCGGGCCGAGAGCAAATCCATAACCGTGGCCGCATTGGGAGAACCCATACCTATATTTACGATGGACAATCCCGAACGATTCGTAGCCGTTTGCATGGGGTTCTTTTCTCCACGGATTTCACAATTAAAGCGATCGGCAAAAGCCGTTAAATAATTACTAAAATTTGTCAGTAAAATATAATCGCCGAACTCATCAATTTGAGTACCGGTATATCTGGGCAACCAGTTTTTAGCCAGATCCAGTTTTGTATTCATACGGTTAGCCATGATCCAATACCTTCTTAATTTATTTTCTTAAGATATGTTCCATTTTAACCGAATATACTCAAATGTAAACTATTTTCATAATCATAAATTTAGCGGGAACGAGGCAGGATCATGGTCAGGAAAAAAACAATTTCACTCAAAGAGATACGCCAATTGGTGAAACAATCTCTGAATGAAATTTTAAGAGTAACCGGCCGCCGGTTGATGAAAAGAATCAATTTTGAAGAGACCACGATTACCTTTGATGTTTTGCTTTCAAAGGTTAAAGAAGTATTCGATCTCCTACTGAGTGTGCTGGATACCAGCAAAGAATTCGATTTGAGCATTGCCGAATTTCAACCGGTTCACCGTCAACTCAATCAATTAGGTGAGTTTCTGACCCAGCACAATTTAAACCTTACAACGATCGGTGAATTAAACCTGGCGATTAAAGACGGGATATTCGCTGTTCTTCCCAAAAAAATTGATCTCGATCGGGATAATACGGTCCGACTGTTCCAGATCATTTTTAAAATTCTGGATCAACTCACGCTGGCCACGTTCGACAGCTTTCGTGAGCATTGGGAGAAAACCATCCTGGCTCAGCAGCAGGAATTACTGGAAATGTCAACCCCTATTATCGAAATCTGGGAAGGTGTGCTGGCTTTCCCGGTTATTGGCACCCTGGATAGTCACCGCACACAAATTGCCATGGAAAATTTGTTAACCAAAATGGTCCAAAAAAAGGCCAAGGTCGCTATCCTCGATGTGACCGGTGTGGCCCTGGTGGATACTATGGTTGCCCAGCATTTAATAAAAACCGTTACGGCTGCCCGCCTGATGGGAGCCGAATGTATTATCACCGGACTACGTCCTTCGATTGCCATGACAATGGTTAATTTGGGAATCGATTTAAACGGCATTATTACTCGCCATACCATGTCCGAGGGCTTAAAGGAAAGTTTTCGTATTTTGAAAAATCATTCCTATACCGATATGATTGAAAAACAAGATGACTAATGTTCCGATAATCAGAATTGAAAACGCGTTGATTGTTTCCCTGCACGGGCATATTACCGACCGGCAATTTCAAAAATTGCAGGAGCATCTGGCAAGGACCCTGGGGAAAACAGGAGCGAAAGCGATCATATTTGATGCTTCCAACCTGCCTTATATCGATGCTTATATAGCGGATGTCTTTAATCAGGTTATTCGGAATGCCCGCGTGTACAATACACCCGTGCTCTTATGCGGCATTCAACCTGCCGTGGCCTTAATTATGGCCGAAATGCATATTTCACCCGGAAATGTCAAAACTTTTTTTACTCTGGATGATGCCTTAGCCTTTTTGAAAAACAGGGTCGTTCCCAATTAAGACCAAACGATACGGATAGTTCTATGGCTGAAGATAAAATGTATTATCAGGGAGAACTCATTAATAAAAAAGACCTTAGCTATGCCCAAATAAAATTTATACAGGCTCTGGTCGAACTTGGGATCAAAGACCCGTTGAAAACCAATTTGCTGACGGTATTTATGGAACTTTCACGTAATATAATCCGTCATGCCGGACACGGTTCCATCCGGATCGGTCGTATAATCGAACGATCCTTACGAAGAACAGGGCTGGTTTTGGACTTCAATGATGAGGGTCCGGGAATTATGCATCTGGATAAAATTTTTTCCGGTTCCTATAAGAGTAAACAGGGGCTGGGCCTGGGATTAAAAGGTGCCTTCCGAATGGCCGATCGTTTCTCCCTGGCTTCCATAGAAGATGACAGCACGCATATTCGTTTCATTAAATGGATAAAATGATGTACCTGAAATTTATAAGGCGGGATCGGTTCTCTGTACGTCATGAGGCAGATGCTATCTGGATAAAACGTATTTTCCGGGAAGAATATTTTCCGTATTTCAAAAAAAACAAACAGGAGGAAATAGACCTGGTCATCCAGGAACTCTTCACAAATCTGATAAAGCATGCCCAGCCGCCGCGATTTCTGGAAGTATATCTTTGGAAAAGCGCGGGTTTCCCGGTTCTCGATCTGTTTTCAATAGACAACGGACCTGGTATCGATTATTCCATTGATCCTTTTAGCGACGGTAAGAGTTCCGCTCACACTTTGGGATTGGGACTGGGTGTAATTCAACGCAAGAGCGATTTATTCGCAATAAAAAAACTGTTCATACCCAATGGTCGGCGATTAAGCGAACAACTGCACACCGTGGCATGGAGCCGAATCAATGATGAGCAAATGGGAAACACCTATTTTAAGCGAGAGGTCTGTTTCCAAAATCAACCTTTATCCGCAAAAGGATTCAGTGGTGATCAAATTTGTTATAAAGAAGAAAACGGTACAGTTTTGTTAGCCCTGATCGACGGATCCGGGCATGGGGCACCGGCGCATCAGGCGGCAGCAGAAGCTTGTAAAGTTTTAAACGCATATCGCCCCGGTTCCGATCCTACTTTAGCTGCCAGACAGATGCATCAACAATTAAAGGGAAGCCGGGGAATTGCGATCAGTGTTTTTGAACTCTTTTTGAAAGAAAATCGCTATATTTTTTGGGGAGTCGGAAATGTTGAAGCCTATATTCTGGTTAAAGGAGATACAAAACGGATGTTAACCATCCCCGGTACGATCGGACTGGCCTTACCGCATCTGAAAATTCAGCAGGGAACATTGTCAAAAGGTAGTACCGTCTTGCTTCATTCGGACGGAATAACCAATCTCTGGAATGAAACTGCTTACAGACCGCAATCGGCTTTGATCCGGCACATTCCCGGTATTATGGCCGCTTATTTGCATACCCATTTCCGCCGCGGAAATGATGACAGCAGTATCGCTGTCTTGCACGTTAAGAATGCAAAGGAATCAAATTGAAATTACTTACCATTCCATTACGTGAATCCGATGATGTAACCCTGGCCCGGAGCCGATGCTTCATCGCCTGTAAAATGCTTCATCTGGCTCAGCTTGCTACCGGCCGAATCGTATTAACCGTGAGCGAAGTATCTCGTTTGGCCACTAAATTAGACGGACAAAGTAAAATCGAGATCGACCTGGTTCTGGACAACCATCCTCAGCAAATCCTGATTGTTTTTAATCTTCCTCTTAAAACATGGCACGAATTACAGACGTTCGTGGCCACCTCTTCGATTGTTTCCGATAATATGCGCCATTCATTACTGTCCATCTTACCTTCTGCGGAATACAAAGAAAATAAGGGCCTCTATCTCTTTTTCCGTTGGCAGTTGAAAAAAGATATCGAAAAAAAACAGCTTGAAAAGATTCGGGATCAATTATTTTCCGGCTTGGGATTGACGGAGACCGAATTGGCCCGTTTGCAAAACTACAATCTCTCGGACCTTTTAAACCAGGTTCGTTCCCAACAGGAACTTCTAAAAAAGCAAAAGCAGGAGCTTACGGTTGCTTTAAATAAGATCGAGAAAGACCTGGATGCTGCCCGAGACGCTCAAATGAGTCTATTACCTAAGGAGTTGGTCGGTGTTCCCCAGGTTAAATTCGCCGCCCGCTTTTACCCTTCGCAATTTGTTTCCGGTGACATATATAATATTTTCCGACTGGATGAAACCATTATCGGACTCTATCATATCGATGTTTCCGGGCATGGAGTTCCGGCCTCTCTTTTCAGTGTGAGTCTTTCTCAATTGTTGAATACCAATATTTCCAGCCGAAATTTACTCAAGATACCCATCCCCGAACCTCCCTACTACCTGATTAATCCTCCGGACAGAGTGATTTCCATGTTAGAAGCGGAAAATACCTATGAAAAATACAGCATATATTTTACTATGATCTATATGCTGATTGATATAAAAAACCGGGAAATCAAATACACACGGGCCGGACATAATCCACCTGTTATTATTCGCCACAACGGGAATGTGGAGATTCCCAAGATGGGTGGTTTACCGGTAGGTTGGGGATTTGAACGGGATGACGAAGTTATCGGAATCGCCGTGCAGCCGGGCGACAAATTGTTTATGTATTCGGACGGGATTAACGAAGCCACTAATGAACAAAAAGAGATGTTCGGTATGGAACGGCTGGTAAATATTCTGCAAAAAAACCGGGAAAAAGATATCGATCAAATTCTGGATTTAATTATTGAACAATTGCAAAAATTCACAAATTCCGATTCTTTTGAAGATGATGTTTCCATAATCGGATTGGCATGGCAATCATAATTTGCTGAATAGAACGGACGGAGAAGGATAATTAATTAGTTGATTTTTTATAGTTTTATTTGATAATTGTCCTCAATCTTCATAAAATTAACCCTGCGGCTTGTATTTTTAATTTTAGGAGTACATATATAGCCGTAGGGACAAAAAAAGCTAAATTCTTTTTTAAAGCGGCCGATGTTTAACTAACAAGGCAGGGGCTACTTTTATATAATTTTTGGTAAAGATTCGAACATGCGTGTAAAAACTTTTATCATATTCTTCTTTATTGTAGCTACTTTATTCGCTCAGGATAAACGCAAAGTAGGTTTAATTCCTTTTGTAAACGAGAGCGGTTCGAAGTATGACTGGATTTCTTATGGCTTCGAATATTATCTTTACAATAAGTTGGAAGTCCTTTCCGGTTTTTATGTACCTGATAAAAAGACCTTTCACCAGGTGCTTAAAGAAGTGGGATCCGGCAAGAATGCTCTGGATGAACGTCAAATCTATCATATCGGTCGTGCTTCCGGAGTCGAAGTCCTTGTTTCCGGTAAATACAAGGTACAAAGTGGTAAGATCATTATAAACATTTCCTATAATAATGCCATAAACGGCTCCAGTCTGTTTACCTCCACTTACAGCGAACCCATGGCCAACTTTTTTGTTTTGGGCCGAAAAATTGTAGACGACCTGATTAATCTTTCCGGGATTAATGTGACTTCTCTGGAGAAGCGTTTACTGGATTTTAAGATCACTTCTTCCATTACGGCTTACGGAAGTTTTATTAAAGCCTATATGGAAAACGAAAAATCCAATCCAAGGAATGAAGTCATTATCGGATTGTTCAAGAAATCCATTCGCGAAGATCCGAAATTTTGGGAAGCTTATTACAATTTGGGGATTATCTATTTCAACTCCGGGCACTATCAACAGGCTTTACAGCAGTTTAATAAAGTAATCACCGCACTTCCTAATTTTGACAAGCCTTACTTCGGTCGCGGTTTGATTTATGAGCAACAGAGAGAATATGAAAAAGCCATCGCCGATTTCAAAAAGGTAACAGAATTCAATCCCAATGATTTTAAACCTTTTTATTATCTGGGCAAGATCAGCGTTTCGGCAAAAAAATATGCGGATGCCGAAAAATATTTAAAGAAGGCCAAAACCATCAATCCCGACTATGCGCCTATTTATTTCGAATTAGGTAATATTTATTATAACCAGAATAAATATCGCAAATGTATCGAGTACTACAAGGATGCGGTAAAATTGGATGATAAAAATGCACTTTATCATCTTAAATTGGGTGATTCTTTCTACCGTTCCCAAATCTATTACAATGCACTTACGGAAATTAACGCTTCCATTAAAATAAATCCCGGCAATTCATCGGCCTATTTTCTGAAAGGAATTACCATTTACAAACAGGCTGTTCTGGAAGAATTAATTAAGGCTTTTTTGGATTTACTGGATGAAAGCAAGAAAAAGAATACCTCTGTCAGGCCCGCTTCAAGACGAAAGCCGCCCGTACTCGACCCGGTTAAGAAAAAACAGATCTACTTAGATATGGCCGATGCTTTCAGTAACGCCATCCGGGTAAAGCCCGATTTTATGGAAGCCACCTTTAATCTGGCCCTTACCTACCATGAGATGAAAGATTATCATGATGCGGAAAAATACTATTTCCGCACTATTCAAATTCAACCGAATTTAATTCGGGCCCATTTAAAGCTTGCTGAGCTTTATACGGAAACCAAACGCAATAAAGAAGCCATTGACCAGTATCGGCGTATCTTTTATATCAATCCTGCTTTTTTTGTCAGTCAGCCGACCTTAGGTCCGGAGCATCAATACATTAATGTGTTAAATAAATTTCGGCGTGAATTGGAAGATAAATTACAAGTCGAACCGGATAATCCGGAATATAATCTAACGCTGGCCAAGCTCTTCAATGCCAAAGGAGAGTACGGCAAAGCGGCGAATCTGGTACGTAAGGTTTTATCAATAAATCCTAATAATCGGGAAGCTAAAATTTTATTGGCTTCGATTCAAAAAGCAACCAAGTACTAAGCTTCCGTCTCTTTCTTCAGAGTAGAAATAATTTCACCTTTTTTCGGAAAACGCGATAGCTCTGCCTTGGAAAAGATTGTTTTCTTTCCGGAATAGACTTCGAATCGTCCTCCGGAACTTTTCTTGAGAGCTACGTTTAAATGAAGCTCATCCCTAATTTCATCCGCCAACCTGACGGCTCGTGCATAGTAATTTCAAACCGTACAGTATTCTATAATTACATCCGCCATTCATTTCTCCATTCTTTTTGCAATGCGTCGCCTGTAATGATCAAACGCTTCTTTCATATCCTCTAAATGATCCGCACCGAATTTCTCAAGCAATACATTGGCAACGACCGGAGCGACCGCCGCTTCTGCAATGACCGCACAGGCCGGAACCGCCGTAATATCACTGCGCTCCTTATGGGCCTGAAACGGTTCTTTGGTGGCCATATCCACCGAATTCAACGGTTTCATCAATGTAGGAATCGGTTTCATAACCATGTTTACAATAATATCCTCTCCATTGGACATACCCCCTTCAATTCCACCGGCACGATTGGTCTTGCGAAAAACGGTCTTGCCATCGTAAAAAATTTCATCGTGAAATTGGGATCCGCGCCAGGCGACGGAAGAAAAGCCGGAGCCGAATTCCACCCCCTTCACGGCCTGAATAGATAGCACCGCCTGAGCCAGCAGTCCATCCAATTTCCGGTCCCATTGGACATAACTTCCCAGACCGGGGGGTACACCGCGAATGATGACCTGCAGTAAACCACCGCTCGTATCCCCTTCCCGTTTCACGGAATCGATGTAGTCCACCATTTTCTGCGATGCTTCCTTATCCAAACAGCGCACCGGGGATTGATCGGCCAGCTCATTGATTCGATCCGATTTCAGAATATCCGATAGACGCGCCGGATCTGCCTGCACGGAACCGATTTGTAAAACGTGGGAGAAAATTTTAATCCCAAAATATTCCAGCAACTGCCTGGCAAAACCACCCACGGCAACCCGCATAGCCGTCTCTCGGGCACTGGAGCGTTCCAATACATTCCGCATGTCGTCAAAATCATATTTCAGCGATCCCGATAAGTCGGCATGGCCCGGTCTGGGTCTGGAAATTTCCCGGCCGGATTGTCCTTTGCTTACCGACATAATTTCTTCCCAGTTCGGCCAGTCCTTATTATGCAAGACAAATGAAATAGGGCTGCCCAGAGTTTTATTAAAGCGGATTCCGGATAAAACGGTAATGCGGTCTTTCTCAATCTTCATTCTTCCGCCCCGGCCGTAACCCATCTGCCTTCTGCTCAATTCATGGTTAATGCGGTCCAGATCCACGGTAAGATTAGCCGGCATTCCTTCGATAATTGCCGCCAAAGCGGGCCCGTGCGATTCCCCTGCCGTTAAAAAACGAATCATTTTTTTGAACCATCCTTTGAAAGAGATGCAACTAATTTTATAGTTTCTTCAACCACTTCATCAATCGGTTTATTGGCTGTGAATCCGGCGGCATGAAAATGCCCGCCTCCTCCCATCTGCCGGGCCAGCCGGCCAACATTAATCCCGTTTTTGGAACGAAGTCCCACCATGATTTCATGTGCATTCTTTTCGACAAATACGGCAAACACGCTGTTTTTCCGATCCTGACGCATGATATTAATCAGACCATTGACCTCTTCGAGGGAGAGCCGGCGTTCTTCCAGCCATTCTTGACGAATCGATATCCAGGCAAATAAACCATCGCTGCGCATACGGGTTAAAGCATCTCCCCAGGCCCGTAATTGTTTGATAGTGGCCGATTCGAAAATATGGGCATAAATTTGCACCGGGTCCGCTCCGGCTTCAATCAGGCGGGCCGCCATATCCATTGTATGTGCACTGGTTCCCTGAAAGCGAAAGCTGCCCGAATCCGAAAGAATCGCCGAATAAAGAGCCTCAGCCATTGGTTTGGAAATATCCTTACCCCATTTTCTGAAAATATCGTAGATAATTTCCGCAGTAGCCACCTTTTCACTATCAACGATTTTCATATCATACTCATCATCCTTGATGGGATGATGATCGATACAGATTTTGATCGCCGAACATTTTTTGAATGCTTCGTAATAGATATCAAGGCGGGCCGTAGAACTGATATCAAGCACAAGAAATACATCGGCTTTGCCAATCAACCGAATGTGTTCTCTTCTATTACCTCGATTGATGAGTTGATTGGTCCCAAGATATTCGTATTTTTCCGGGATATCCCCAGGTACAAAGAGGTAGGCCTCTTTACCCAACTCATTTAAATAATGGTAAAATGCTATCAGACTGCCCAGGGCATCGCCGTCCGTGTGAACATGACTGGCTAATACGAAACACCGGTTTTGATCGATGATATTTTTTAGTTTTTCTATTTTCGACTTCATGGGACTCGTTTTTTATTTGTATTTACACTTGCTGCTTTTATTCCTCGTTATACACTAAATAAACCCTGATAAGAGCTTAAAAATTTCTTAGCTATTCAAGTTATAAAATTACAGGTAGAAGTGCAATTTTCAACAAACCCGGAAGCAAAAAAAAGCGGCCACATTTTTGTGACCGCTTCGAGGCATTATGTATGAGGATTTATGTGGGGTATACTGCGGTTAAAATTTAACGAGTCCCACCAAAACCGGACGCAATCTTTTCATGAAAAACAGAAGCACTTCTTTGCCGACATCATACAGCATGTATGCAAAAGGGAGTGCCAGGAGTAAAAACATGAGTACCTGTAATATCGGTTTCAGCATGGCAACCTTCTCGTTTAATTTAATTGTAATTTACGTTCTAAAAATGAAAAGGTTTCACAAATTGATAACATTTTCTACACTTTTTTCTATTTTTTCATAGATGGATTCAATGGATCGGTCGACCGGGAAGATATACAGGAGTTCCATATATTTTCGTGAGGAATAATTCAGAACGTCCAAATCGTGC
This sequence comes from Calditrichia bacterium, assembly GCA_026983775.1. Classification (GTDB taxonomy): domain Bacteria; phylum Calditrichota; class Calditrichia; order Calditrichales; family Calditrichaceae; genus JALSTK01. The sequence continues at coordinate 136,073 of JALSTK010000117.1, read as the reverse complement.
AACATCCTGAAAAAGCGGCTCTGATATAGCAATTCTGTGCTGTAACTTTCTTTTATATCTTTAATTCTATGTTCTTCACTACTTTCCGGGCCCGGACATTCGGGGTCAGGCTTTACAAACAGGAACCGATCCTGTCCCCTGACAAAATCTATCTCCCTGCCAAGCGGTGCCAGAGAACAGATGAAAGGTTTATAAGCCCCATGCAAAGAGCAACGGCCTCTCAGCTGATCCTTTTCATCCGTAAAATTCTGTAAAAAAGGGCAGAACCGGAATGGCCTTTCCCTGAATTTGATTTGAGGTACCCAGGAACGATGTTGCCCCTGGACTAAAGTAACAAAATCCTGCTCGAATAATGATCGGGTGTGGGAAAAGCGCAGATAACGAGCCATTTTAAAAAGATCGTATGGGTCCAGAAAAACCTTTTGGTAGCCTGTGCAGCAGTTACCACATTGACTACATGTAAAATAAAACGATTCCTTTATCTCAGAAAACTGCATTTCCTTCATGGTTTATCCCGGAATATTTTAAATTAGATAACAAACATTTTGATTGCAATTTATAATATATTAATATTAAGTATACGATATTAATGTAATATCCGACCGATCTATGGGTTAGGTGGATACTGGGTTGTTAACCTGTTTTTTAAAAGGATAAAGCTTATGAGTAAAAAAATCGGTATTGCCCTGGGAGGCGGCGGCGCCCGCGGATTATCTCATATAGGGGTTTTGCGGGTTCTTGAACGGGAAAAAGTCCCCATTTATCAAATCACCGGATGCAGCATTGGGGCCATTGTGGGAGGATTGTACGCTAAATATCAAAATGCGGATAAAGTTGAGCACTTTACCTATGACCTGATCCGGCGTCCCATATTCAAAGAGTTGAATCTGGAAATATTCAGCAGTATGGATCATGAAAGAAGCATCAAACATCTGAATGATTATTTAAATAATCTAAAGATGTATTTTTCCCTGCTAAGAACCATCAATACGGTTTCCATCTACGATAAGGAACTGATTAATAAGATATTCGATCCTTACCCGGACGGTTTGATTGAAGAACTGCCGATTAAATTTGCCACGATTGCTACCGACCTGATATCCGGACGGGAAATCGTCTTAAACGAAGGGAGCCTGAAACAATCGGTTATAGCCAGCGCCTCCATTCCCGGCATCTTTCCACCGGTGAAAATTGACGATTTGCTGATGATCGACGGCAGTGCTTCGGATAGCATTCCCGTACAAATTGTTAAAGGTCAGGGTGCCCAATTTGTTTTCGCTGTGGATGTAACCAAATGTGTCGAAGACGTACCTCCGCTAAGAAACGGATTGGAAATACTCTACCGGGCAGAAGATATTGTGACGTATCATTTAACCCAGGAACGATTGGCCGGTGCCGATTTGATCATTCGGCCGCAAGTGCGCCACTTTTCCTGGGCCGCCATAAAACAGATCGAGGAAATTATCGCTGCCGGTGAAAAAGCAGCCGAAGAAGCGTTACCCCAAATTGAACGTATCCTGAAATAAAAGTGCTATGAATATTTACTCCCTGCCTGCTATCATTTCTTTTACGGTAAATTTTAGCCTGGCTTTCATTGTGCTCATGGATAAGCCGAAGAAAAGCCTTAACCGGTGGTTCGCGGCTTTTATCTTTAATTTTTCTCTTTGGAATATTGCCGAAGTTGTCATCCTTAACAGTGGATCCAGAGTAGAAGCATTAATCTGGGCACAGCTATTGTATCGTTTAATCTTTTTGGCTCCTGCTTTCTTTGTGATCATCGCTTATCATTTCCCGCGCAATTTCCACGACTGGTCGACAAAGCCATTATTTTATATCGCCGTATTTTCGCTGCCTTTTTTGGCCCTTAGTTTTTCATTTCCAAATTTTCAAATTGAATTGATTCCTCTGGGAACTCTGCAAAACATCTACTATTTCCGCCTAAGCTTTCGATTTTCCTTTCCCTTTTTTGCTCTGATGTTCATCTCTCTGGCGTATATGCTCTGGGGCACAATCGTTTTGATTAGAAAAATTCCCGGATTGAAAACCGTACGTTTAAAAAATCAGACCCGCTTCTTTACCGTGGGCATGGTGATCGTTTTTATTACTTTCATTGCTGTAAATTTCTTACGTCCCTATCTGGAACAGGATATTTATGGTTATTTTCTATCCACCCTGCTAACCTTTTTGATCGCCGCTTTTCTGTTTGTAGCCATTGTTCAGTTTCACCTCTTTAAACCCTCCAGCTTCATCAGCCGGGGCTTATCATATTCTATTTTATATTCTTTTGTCCTGGCCGTGTATTTTTTAATAATCAAGGGGATCAGTGACAGCCTCAACCATATTTTCGGAATTAATTCATACACCTTCGAAGGTTTAACCATATTTATTCTCATCCTTCTTATCCAGCCCTTTATTCGTCGCCTGGAACGACTATTTGATCGTTTGATTAAGAAGGATATGATTCAGCATAGAAAAAGTTTTCTTAAACTGTCCAGGGAGATTCAATCGTACTATCCACCCCATGATTTTTTTGAAAAAATCCGGACCTTCTTAAAACAGGATTTTAATCTGGAAAATGTGTACATTTTTGCCCTGGACCCCTATGAGGAAAAGTTTATTGAAATATCCAGAGATAACCATATCCCCTTCATACCGCGTTTATGTCCGTTCACGGAACAAATGCTGAAGAATAAACATTTGATCGAATTTTACGATATCGATCATCAAAAACTGGACAAAGACTGTCATAATTTTTTTGAATCGGTTCATATCCGCATTATTCTGCCTTTGATTTTCGAAGACCGGCTTCTCGCTTTCCTGGCCCTGCCCAGGAAAAAATACGGAATTGAATTTACGGAAGATGAGCTGACCATTCTCAGTATCTTCAGCAGCGAAATTGCCACCGCTTTACTTAGAAATCAGATGATCGAAGAAATGCGCGAACATGACCGGCAGCATTTTCAACTGGAAAAGCTGGCTTCACTGGGTCAGTTAACCGCCGGCATTGCCCATGAAATCCGCAACCCTCTAAACACAATCTCTACCTCCGCGGAAACTCTTATGCAGCAAAAAGTGAATTCCGAAGACGAGGCGGAGCTAAAACGGTTTATTATCGAAGAAGCGAACCGACTCAACCGCGTGCTCAGTGATTTTTTAAACCTGTCACGCATCCGTCCCCCGCAATATATCGGTGTAAACCTGCCCGCGCTGATCAACCGTCTGCAACTGAGTCTGGAAAACGAGCAAAAAGAGGCCGATTTTTCCTTCTTATCCCACATAGAACCGGACTGTCGCCGGATGATGACCGATCCCGATTTACTGTTTCAGTCCTTACTTAACCTGGGGTTAAATTCGATTGCCGCCATAAATGATCGCTGCCGGAAAGAGACTTCTTTTGAGTGTCGGCATGGCCGCATCGAAATATTCGTTTCCACTCTCGGCAACTATCATCTGATCCGATTTTGTGACAATGGCTGCGGTATTCCCGAGGAGATCCAAGATTCCGTATTCGATCCTTTTTTTACCACCAAGCCGGCCGGAACCGGCCTGGGACTGGCTATCGTAAAACAGATTATAGAGGCCCTAAACGGCTATCTTGATTTTACATCCGAGCCGGGAAAAACCTGCTTTCGCATCCGATTACCAAGGCGTATTAATCGATACAATGGAGAGACATAATGGATTCATCCCACCCGACGATTCTGATCGTTGATGACGAAGAAAAAATACGCAAGATTCTTAAAATTAACCTGCAAAGTAAATATCAGGTGTTGTTGGCTCAAAATGGCAAGGAGGCGTTGCAATACCTTCAGAAAGAACCGATTCAACTGGTGCTTACCGATTTGCGCATGCCCGGTAATGTAAGTGGTCTGGATATTCTGGAATATGTAAAAAATAATTTCAACTATATCCCGGTGGTTATTATCACAGCATACGGAACTGTGGAAAATGCCGTGCAAGCCATGAAAAACGGAGCCTACGATTATCTGCTCAAACCGATAAAAATAGCAGACCTTGAACCCCTTATCGAAAAAGCTCTTCATTACGGACAATTATTGGCTGAAAATGTTGAATTAAAAAAACGTTTGAAAAAGTACGAAGGATTTAAAGAATTTATTACCGTTAATTCCAGGATGAAATCATTGATCGAAACGGTAAAACAGGTGGCTGCAACCCCGGCCACCGTGCTTATCCAGGGTGAATCCGGAACGGGAAAACAGCTTTTAGCGAGTGCCCTGCATTATTACAGTCCACGTGCCGCCCAACCCTTTGTCGAGATCAATTGCGGAGCGATTCCCCGGGAGCTGCTGGAAAGTGAACTTTTCGGTCATGAAAAAGGGGCCTTTACCGGTGCCGTACAAACCAAAAAGGGTAAATTCGAATTAGCCTCCGGAGGAACACTCTTTCTGGATGAAATCGGTGAATTACCGTTGGAATTACAGGTTAAGCTTTTGCATGTTTTGGAGAATCAACGTTTTACCCGGGTCGGCGGTACTCGCTTTCTTACCACCCGGGCCCGGATTGTAACCGCTACCAACCGCGATCTTCAAAAGGAAGTAGCTCAGGGACGATTCCGCAGTGATCTGTATTACCGCTTAAAAGTTGTATTCCTGCAAATTCCACCCCTGCGGGAACGAGAAGAAGATATTCCGATTTTAGTGAATCATTTTTTAAAAAAACACCGGGAATTGAATATATCCGGATCACACACCCTACAAATTTCCGATGAAGCTCTGGAAGTCCTGCGCTCTTACACCTGGCCGGGAAATGTCCGCGAATTGGAAAATGTTATTCAACAGGCTATCATTTTCACAAAAAACGATCTGATTACCATAGATCAACTGCCTGCAGACCTTCGTCAACAAGCCATCAAACCGGCTTCTACCAAAGAAGAACTTCAGATCGAAAAGCAACGCCGAACGGAACGTATTCTCATGGATATCGAATATAGTTTCCTGAAACGTTTATTGAAAGCGACCAGGGGTAATGTTACTCGTGCCGCCGAAAAGAGCGGTTATGACCGGCGCCAAATCCAGAATTTAATCAAGAAACACGGCATTAATATTGAGAATTTCCGCGGCTGAGAATTAGTATTGCGCAGTCTAATATATTGGAATTACATAGGATACAATAATTCCATCCTTTAACTGTGAAATATCGTTTCCCGATTTTGGTATATTTAGCTTTTTACCCGGAATTAGATACCCCCTTCATCTTCTTTATTTTCCATTAGTTACATAAATTTAAAAATATCTGACACAGGCTTTGTATTATTAGAAATGAAGTTGCAAAAGACCTAACCAAACGAGAGGAGATACAAGATGTGGCAAGCATGGACTAACGGAATTTTAGGTGTGTGGCTTTTTATAGCCGCTTTTTTACAATTCACCCCTAAAGGGAATTTATGGGATGATTTGATTGTAGGTATCGTTACGGGGATTGCCGGTTTCACCATGATTAAAGATAAAGCCTGGCAAGGATGGACCGCCGGCATTCTTGGTATCTGGCTGATTATTGCTGCTTTTATTCCGGCCCTTCAGGCGCATATGGGTAACCTTTGGAACGGAATTATCGTCGGTGTCCTTCTGATGGTTGCCGGTTTTGGAGCTCTGAGCAGCCATGCTGAAAGCTCCCATGTTCAGCATTCACACTAATTCTTAAGATACCAAAAGAGTGGTACCATAGTGAGAGAGCCCCTCATCACGAAAAAGTCGAACCTTTTTTAACAGGTTCGGCTTTTTTATCTATAGCGCACCGGAGCCACAAATCATTCCCTGATAACATAAACCGGCATAACCATGATGAGAGGAGGGTCCCCCCGTATCTCACCGGTTTGAGTATATTTGAAACTATCTGCCGTTTTGCTTAGTTTACCTTATTCAAAATGAAACGGGTTTACTAATAAAATGAGGGATGACCTATGCAACAAGATCCTTTTTATCAGCCTTCCTTAAGCATTACGCGACAAAATGCGCTGGTGCGGGCCGTTTACAACTGGATGATGATCGGCCTGCTTATCTCAGCGGTTACAGCGTACTTTTCCAGCCATAGTGCTTTTATTCTAAATTTGGTCTTTGGCAATTCTTTTGTACTTATTCTGCTGATCATCGGTGAATTGGGAATGGTTTATGCCATCTCAGGAGGCATCCGTTCCATGAGCGCCTCCACTGCTTCCACCCTCTTTATGCTGTTCTCATTTGTCAATGGTCTGACGCTATCTTCAATCCTGCTGACGTATACCTACGAATCCATCACGACCACCTTTTTGGTTACTGCGCTCACATTCGGAGCAACCAGTTTATACGGCTATGTAACCAAGACCAATCTTACCTCTCTCGGCGGTATTCTATTTATGGGGTTGATTGGAGTTATCATCGCCTCTGTGGTAAATATATTTGTCCACAGTTCGGCCTTGGGTTGGATTATCACCTATATCGGGATTCTGGTTTTCGTCGGTTTAACCGCCTATGATACTCAGAAAATCAGGCGTCTTGGTGAACAAATCGGTCCGGCAGACGGGGAGCGATACGGTCGCATGGCCATCATCGGGGCTTTGATGCTCTATCTGGATTTTATCAACTTGTTTTTACTTTTGCTGCGTATCTTCGGGGGTGGCAGAAGAAGTTAATAACAGCAGGTTGAACACTGTACCGAAAATAATAGAGGGAAGGTGAAGAGTTTTTAGATCCTTCCCTCCAAAAAGATAGCTGGGGAGAAATTGATTATGTATAAAGTGGTTTTGCTACGTCATGGCGAGAGTGCCTGGAATAAAGAAAACCGGTTTACCGGTTGGACCGATGTGGATTTAACGGACAAGGGTATCCGGGAAGCACATACCGCCGGTCAACTCTTAAAAGAAGAAAAACTTAGTTTTGATATTGCCTTTACTTCTGTGTTAAAACGGGCTATTCGGACCCTTTGGATTGTTATGGATGACATGGATTTAATGTGGATTCCCGTCATTCGCTCCTGGAGATTAAACGAGCGTCACTACGGTGCCCTACAGGGTTTGAACAAAGCGGAAATGGCCGAAGAATACGGGGAAAAACAGGTACTGATTTGGCGACGGAGTTATGCTACCCCCCCTCCCGCCTTAACTGCGGATGATCCGCGCTTTCCGGGTAAAGACCCGCGCTATAAGGAGGTACCGCCCGAAGAACTTCCCCTCACCGAATGCTTAAAAGACACGGTTGAGCGGTTTCTACCTTTTTGGCACCAGGAAATTGCCCCAACTATCAAAGAGGGTAAAAAGGTTATTATCGCCGCTCATGGTAATAGCCTGCGGGCCCTGGTAAAATATCTCGATAACGTTTCCGAAGAAGAAATCGTCGGTCTGAATATTCCGACCGGCGTACCTCTGATATATGAATTGGATGAACGGCTAAAACCGATTAAGCATTATTATCTTGGAGATCAGGAAGCCATTCAACAGGCGATTCAATCTGTGGCCAATCAGGCCAAAAGCAAGTAATTCCGGCCTATAAAGCCGTCTGTTTGCCGGAAAAGATGAGGTCCGGTTTTAAAGGAAAAGCGTAAATATGGTACATAAAAAATCGACTTATATCGGACGTGTTTTCGGAATTCCCATCGATGTCGACTATTCTTGGTACTTTATTTTTATCCTTCTGACCTGGTTATTGTCTGCTCAATATTTTCCTGTCCATTATCCGAACTGGACGAATTTAACTTACTGGATCCTGGGTAGCCTGACCTCTCTCTTCTTGTTTGTTAGCGTACTTCTTCATGAACTGGGCCATTCTGCCGCGGCAAAATTTTTCAAAATCCCGGTCACTAAAATCACCTTAATGATTTTCGGCGGCATCGCCCAGATTGCCCGGAATCCCAAAAAGGCCGGTCAGGAATTCTGGATCGCTATTTCCGGTCCAGTGGTAAACTTAATTTTATGGGCAGTTTTTCATTCTCTGGCTTCTCTTTTCTCTTCGGTAAGCGGAATATATGCATTTTGTACTTATCTTGCTTATATTAATATTGTTCTGGCCGTATTCAACCTGGTGCCGGGATTTCCGCTGGATGGCGGTAAAGTGCTGTTGGCTCTTATTTGGGGTTTCAATCACAATTTAAAGAAAGCTACGATCATTGCCGCCAATATTGGCCGTATATTTGCTTTTTTGTTTATATTGTGGGGAGCCCTATCCATAACAATCGGCGATATATACGATGGATTATGGTTGATCTTTATCGGCTGGTTTTTAGATAGCGCCGCAGCCGTAGAAATCCATAAAACGTATCAAACTCATTCCAACGAGGCCATATGAAAAAAGTAAACGCCCAAGCTTCAAAATCTTCCGGTAATAACAAACCGCAGTTGGAAATCAATAAACCTTCGCAACAAAAATACTGGCATAATCCCTGGAAGATGTTTTTTTGGTATGCTATCCTGACCATCATTTTTCTTTACTTTTTCCAGAATAGCGTTAAAATTCAGAGACGTGAAATATCTTACAGCCAGTTCCAGCACTATCTGGAAAATAATCAGGTAGACACCTGTGTGGTAACGGCCAAAAGCATTGAGGGTAAATTAAAAATTAAGGATAAGAAAACCGGAAAACCTATTTATTTTGTTACCGTTCCTTTATTGAATAATGACCTGGCCAAAAATCTGGATACACACGGAGTTAAATATAGCGTTAAACTCACGAATGACTGGCTGAGTGAATTCTTTTATGCCTGGTTGTTGCCTATCGGTTTTTTTGCCCTCATCTGGATCTTTTTGTCCAAACGGATGGGTAAGATGGGTAGCAATTTTCTTAATCTGGGTCAGAATAAAGTTCGTATTCATGCCGATACTCTGCCTAAAGTAACGTTTAAGGATGTGGCCGGTGTGAATGAAGCCAAATTGGAATTGGAAGAAATTATCAAATTTTTAAAGAATCCCGATTATTTCCACAATTTAGGCGGCCGTATGCCTAAAGGAGTCTTGCTGGTCGGCCCGCCGGGAACGGGAAAGACCCTTCTGGCCCGGGCGGTAGCCGGTGAATCCGATGTTCCCTTCTTTTCCATGAGCGGTTCGGATTTTATTGAGATGTTTGTCGGTGTGGGTGCGGCCCGCGTACGTGATCTTTTTGATCAGGCCAGACAAAAAGCTCCCTGTATTATCTTTATCGATGAGCTGGATGCTATCGGCAGAGCACGCGGCGGAGTGAGTCCTATCGGTGGCCACGACGAACGAGAACAAACATTAAATCAGTTATTAGTAGAAATGGACGGCTTCGACAGCGCTTCCGGTGTGGTGGTTATGGCTGCGACCAACCGCCCGGAAATTCTGGACAAGGCTTTACTCAGGGCGGGACGTTTTGATCGCCAGATTATCGTGGATAAGCCGGATTTGAAAGATCGAATTGAAATTCTAAAAATCCACATCCGAAATTTGAAACTGGACAAAAAGGTCGATTTGCAGGTCATTGCCCAGCGAACACCGGGATTTGTGGGGGCCGATCTGGCCAACATTGCCAATGAAGCAGCAATTTTAGCGGCCCGATTCGGTCATAAAAAAATAACGATGAGTGATTTTGAGGCCGCAATAGACCGTATAATCGCCGGACCGGAAAAGAAAAACCGCACCCTCAATAAAGAAGAGAAACATCGGGTCGCTTATCATGAATCGGGGCATACTCTGGTTGCCGTCATGGTACCTACCGGAGAACCGGTGCATAAGGTTTCTATCATCCCCCGTGGCATGGGTGCCCTGGGTTATACCCTGCAGCTGCCGGTACAGGAAAAATTTCTGTCCACTAAAAATGAATTATTGGATCAGATCGCGATTTTGCTCGGCGGTAGAGTTGCCGAAGAAATCATCTTCGGTGATATCTCCAGTGGCGCGTCCAACGACCTGGAACGGGCTTCGGATATCGCCCGCATGATGGTTTGCCGGCTCGGTATGAGTGAGAAATTAGGTCCCCTTACGTACGGAAAAGAGAATCGATCGGAATATTTAGGTATTAGTTACGGCACGGAAAAGAACTACAGTGAAGAGACCGCCCAATTAATCGATACGGAAGTCACGGAAATCATTGAGACGAATCATAAAAGAGCCAGAGATATTCTAAACCAAAATCGTGCTGTGTTGGATGCATTGGCCCGGCGTTTGGAAGAGGAAGAAGTCATCAGCGGTGATGAGGTTCGGGAAATTGTAAATCAGAGCAAAAAATAGATGAAAAATTTTATCGATAGAGTCGGTAAACTGACCATCGCTTTTTTAATCGCATACGGCGAATTAACCATTATGGCCGCCCAGGCCTTCTGGAATATGCGGAAAATTCACCAGTATACCCAGCAAATTGTCGATCAGTTTATCTATATCGGTCGTCGTTCTCTTCCCATTGTAGCCATCACTTCCATTTTTGTAGGTTTGGCTTTAGGGGTTCAGATCGGCACCCAGATGAGCCCTTCAACGCCCCCCTGGGTGGAAGGGGGATTAATTCTGCGTTCTATCTTACTCGAGATGGGACCGATCATTATCGGTTTAATTCTTTCCGGGCGGGTGGCTTCGGGAATTGCTTCCGAAATGGGAGCCATGAAAGTAACCGAGCAAATCGATGCCTTGAGAGTACTGGCCATCGATCCGATTGAATATCTGGTCATGCCCAGATTGGTAGCCGCCATGATTGCCGTCCCGGTTTTACTGGTCTTTTCCGATGTGACCGGTATTTTTGCCGGTTACATTTCTTCTCATTTCACCATTCATCTCACCTGGGAAGGATTCATTAAAGGCATGCGCCATGTTTTTGATCAAAGAGATGTATATACCAGTTTAATCAAAGCCTTAATTTTTAGCATTGTCATCATTACTTTCGGATCCTTTTTTGGATTAAATTCCAAGCGGGGAGCCAAAGGAGTAGGACATGCTACGACTCTGGCCGTAGTCTGGTCTTCCGTTGAAATTTTAGCACTTGACTATATCATTTCAGCTGCTTTGTTTTTTATATGGTAATTTTGACAAACAGATATAAAGGGTCTAATTCGAATCCTATGCTAGAACTCATAAACCTTACAAAAGAATTCGGGACAAGAAAAATCTTAAACGAAGTTAATCTAAAGGTTAGTGACGGAGAGATCGTTAGTGTCATTGGCATGAGCGGTACAGGAAAATCCGTGCTGCTCAAAACCATTATCGGCTTACTTTCGGCAGACGGCGGTCAAATTATTCTGGACGGAACGGATATCACCGATTTTACAGAACAGGAATTTAATCAATTTGTAAGGCCCAATATGAGTATGATCTTCCAGGAAGGAGCCTTGTGGGATTCTATGACAGTCGGCCAAAATATTGATCTGGCTTTAAAATTTCAGAAGCATCTTTCAGAGGAAGAGCGCCGGAAACGGATCACGGAAAGTCTGAAAATGGTTGGTCTTCCACCGATTCATGATGAATATCCGGAAGAGTTAAGCGGCGGCATGATGAAACGGGTAGCGATCGCCCGGGCCATTGCTACCCGACCTAAATATCTGCTCTATGACGAGCCGACTACCGGTCTGGACCCCGTTTTATCCAACATGATCAACGAATTGATTATGAGGCTCAATTCCGAATTAGGGACTACCTCTCTGGTCGTGAGCCACGATATTGAGGGTGTCGAAAGAATTTCCAATCGGGTGGCTATGCTTCATCGCGGTAAAATTGTTCTCACCTGTGATGCGAAAGATATGAGACGGCAGGATAATGAAATATTCAATAACTTCATTCAAGGTAAGGTGTATTTTAAATGAAAACAAAACATAATGAATTTACCATCGGTCTTACGGTTACCATTGCAACACTGATTGTTGTTCTGGGTATTCTCTGGCTGGGCAAATCCAATTTTTTGGTGAAAGGTTTACACATAAAGATGCTGGTGGAAAATGCCAACGGCCTGACCGTGGGAGATGAAGTCCTTTATCGCGGATTAGTGGTGGGTACGGTGCAATCCACGGATGTGACCGATCGCGGAATCCGTATCGCTTTAAAAATCGAAAAACCGTCCCACTTACCGGTGGACTCCCGTTTTGTAATCAAAGAGATTAGTTTATTGGGTGAAAAGGCGGTGGAAATTTATCCCGGTACCGCAAAGCAATTTCTTGAATTTGGCGCTACGGTTCATGGCGAAATTGCCGGCAGTCTTTCTTCTCTTACTGCTAACAGCGGAGCTCTTCGTCAAAAAATCGATCAAATTCTCTCCAATGTCGATAGCCTGTCCGGCAGGAAAACCATTACGGATATTCATCTTTTAATAAACGATTTACACCGTTCCGTAAAAGATTTAAATACCCTAATCAACGGCGATCTTACTAACACTCTTTCCAATCTTAACCAGATTTCGGCCCAAAACAAAAAGCCGTTGAATAAATTGATCCATACATTAAGTTCGAAAACGGACGATTTAGCCAAAACAATTCACCAATCGAAAAACGCATCTGCCAGGCTGGATTCCACGATGAATGAACTGCGCCGGGGGCGGGGTTCCCTTGGTCAGTTAATAACCAATGATTCTTTATATCACAATTTAAACCGCACCATCATCCGTATGGATTCTCTATTGAAAGATATCAAGAAAAACCCCAAACGCTATTTTCAGGTAAAAGTTCTTTAATCGTCGCTCTATTTTTCCGGTTCATGAGCGCTCTTTAAAGTGATGTAGCGGTTTAGATACAAATAGGAACATTCCTTTGAAAATCCTGCCGGAGGAACGCCCAAAGCCTGAATTAATCGGCCCCAATAATTTACCTGGGCAATGGTCGAAGCCAGAATCACCATATCCCTGTCGGTAAAGTTTTCCTTTAATTGCCTAATCAATTCTACAGAGAATGAGAGCGGAGCTCCTGAAGCACTGCTTGCATATTCCAAGGCCAACTTTTCCCGCAGACTGAAAGTAGATACCTCACTTAACGATAATTTTCCCTGTAAGGCATAAATTTCTTGTTCGGTAATCTTAAACTGTTCATGACGGAAACTATTCATATCGATGCAAAAAGGACAGGAGACGGCAAATGAAGTTTGCATACGTACTAATTTAAGAAGACGTTTTCCCAAGGATTTTTCATTATGCGCCACAAGACTTTCCATTACCCCCGAGGCCAATAGAGTCTTCGGATAACAGAGCAGAATCCGGGCAGGCAGTAATTCTTTTTTCATCACTATTTCCGTTATACGAATAAGCATTCTGAGCGGGAAGGCCTTGCGTTTCGGAATTTCCACAAAGGGTTGCCCCACTTCTATTGCATCGAACCCAAACCTATTTTTATCTTGCATGTTTCTTACCCTTTTTCTGAAATTACAATCTGACCGTTTAGAATTCTTTTCTCGTTCATAAAAAATTGTTACAAAATAGGACCCGTCATTAATTAATTTTTAAACCGTTCGATTTCTTTTTAAATTTAACCTATTCTGCTTAAAACGAAAAGGATTTTCGCTATGTTACAAAAATTAGAACCGAATGGAACGATCGGTATTATTGCCCCTGCCTTTGTTCCCAATGCCACTCGTCTTGAACGAGGTATCGATTATTTAAAGAAGAGGGGCTTCAAAATCAAACGAGGGCATAGCCTTTCCGAACGCTATGGTTATTTTGCCGGCAAAGATCGAGTACGTGTTGAGGATCTACATGACATGTACACAGACCCGGAAGTACAGGCTATTCTCTGCGCCCGGGGAGGCTGGGGCACCCTGCGCTTATTGGATCAAATCGATTATCTATTGATTCAAAACCATCCAAAGCTTCTGGTCGGCTATTCGGATATTACCACGTTACAACTGGCTATCTGGCAGCAAGCTTCCGTTCCAACTCTTTCCGGACCGATGGTGGCCGTGGAAATGGGCAATCAAATTCTACCTTTTACAGAGCGGCATTTCTGGGATCAGGTCATCGATCCTTCTAAAACCTTTTCTTTTAATTTTGCCGATACGGACACAGAAATCTGGCAACAGGGCACAGCGCACGGCTTGCTTTTGGGAGGTTGCCTGTCCATGGTTTCTCATCAATTGGGAACTCCTTACTCTCCGGACTATCGGGGTGCTATTCTTTTTCTTGAAGAGGTGGGAGAAGAACCTTATAAAGTGGACCGCTACCTGGCGCATCTGAGGCAGGCCGGGCTGTTCGACCAGATCGAGGGATTGATTCTTGGAAATTATATTGATTGCAGCGATGATAATCCCGATCGCCATTCTTTCTCGGTGCAAGAGGTTTTAAAGGAATATTTTGGAAACAGGCCTTATCCGGTTCTCTATAATTTCCCTTACGGACATGGCGATTTTAAACTGTCCATGCCGATCGGTGTTACGGCAAAAATCGATACTTTCGCCGGGCAAATAGAGTGGCAGAGTCTTTTTTATGAAAACAGCAATAAATTGACTCATAACACTTGATTGTTTAAATTCGGTGCTTTGTGTGACCATCAAAAATTAATTATTTGGCAGGGAGTGCCCAATGGGTTTATCTTTTTTTAATTTTTTCTCATCGGATATAGGGATTGATTTAGGAACAGCCAATACGCTGATCTATATTAAGGGAAAAGGCATTGTGGTAAATGAACCTTCGATTATTGCTCTTGAAGACAATTCGGAAAAGGTTGTGGCGGTCGGCAGTGAAGCGCGGCAAATGTTAGGTAGAACCCATCAGGGTATTTCTACCATTCGACCTTTAAAAGACGGTGTTATTGCCGATTTTGAAGCAACCGAAATAATGATTCGTGAGATGATTAAAGCCGCCAATGTGAATCGTATGATGATCGGCAAAATTTTGGTTTGTGTACCCTCCGGCATCACCGAAGTCGAAAAAAGAGCCGTTAGAGATTCGGCCGAACGGGCCGGCGCCAGAGAAGTGGAACTGGTGGCCGAAGCCATGGCTTCGGCTATTGGAGTCGGTTTACAGATAGATGAACCTGTTGGCAACATGATTGTCGATATCGGCGGAGGCACATCGGAAATTGCCGTCATTTCATTAAACGGGATTGTCAATCATACCTCCATCCGCATCGGTGGGGATGAGATGAATTTGGCTATCATTCAGTTTTTCAAGAAAAATTTCAATCTTTTGATCGGTGAAAAAACCGCCGAAGATATCAAATGCAATATTGGTTCTGCAACGACTCTGGAAGAAGAAAAGAAGGCCGAAGTAAAAGGACGGGATTTAATCGATGGTATCCCAAAGACGATAGAGATCTCTTCCGCAGAAATCCGAGAAGCACTCGATGACAGCATCCAGTCGATTGTGGAAGCCGTAAAGCTTTCTCTGGAACGGACGCCCCCGGAGTTAGCCTCCGATATATTGGATCGCGGTATTATCTTGACAGGCGGTGGAGCTCTTTTGAATAATCTGGATGTACGCCTCAGGGAAGAGACTTCTATGGCCATCCATGTGGCGGACGATCCTCTGACCTGTGTAGCCCGCGGTTGCGGAAAAATACTGGACGAACCGGAAAAATATGACAAGGTACTGCTGAAACAACGACGATCGGTTTAATATCGAAGGGCAACAACTATTCGTGGCATTTTTTACCGTAAAGCAAATGATTTAATAAGGAAGGAATCGATCTCATCCCAAAACGATGGGGGCCTTCTGTGCAAGCCGATCGTCGTGCCATATATATCCTGTATTCCGATGTAAATTAGGATTATTAACTAATGATAACTCTCATCATTAATACATCTTTTGAGCAGTGAAGTTTTTAACATACTATATAAATCGTTTTCGTGACCTGTTCGTACTCCTTATTTATATAACGCTGTCGTTTTTACTCATGGTTTCTTCCGATTCGAAAATTGTGGAAGGATTACGATCGACAACATTAAGTACATTCGGATTCTTAAACAGTTCGGCAACTTCTTTAAGCAACTACTTCCATTTACGCCAAGAGAATCAGCAACTGCGTCTTCAAAATATCCAACTGGCCTACGAGAACTATCAACTTCAAGACGCTTTATTGGAAAATCTTCGTCTTAAAAAAATGTTGCAGTTTAAAAATATCTTAGATTATAAACTGGTACCGGCTAAAATTATCGGATTTGCTCCTCAGGATTTTGTTACCGGATTTCTCATTGCCATCAGAGATTCCGGCACCATAAGAAAAGATGCTGCCGTCTTAACAGACGACGGGTTGGTAGGTAAAATTGTTAAGGTAAGTCATGACTATGCTATTTGTCAGAATCTGTTTGACCCCAATAGCAGGGTGAGTGTACGGATACAAAGAAATCGGGAGCTGGGTATTGTGGTTTGGGATGGAGGCAACGGTCTACTGCTGGAAAATATCCCTAATACGATAGAGGTTCGGGTGGGAGATGTGCTGTTTACTTCCGGAATGAGCCGTATTTTCCCGCCCAATGTTAAAGTGGGCTATGTCATTTCTATCAAAAAGAACATTCAAAACCTGTTTCAGACTATACATGTTAAACCGGCCGTGCAGATCAATCGGCTGGAGGAAGTTGCCATTATGCTGGAAAAGCCGAACAATGGATCATGAAACAAAATATTTTTTATATGTAATTCTTTTTTTGGGAATCATCGTTTTATTATTGCAGACTCTGGTCGTTCCCTTAATTGAAATTCGCCTGTGGAGACCCGATCTGATTCTGGCGCTGGTTATCCTTTTGGGAAACCGCTTCGGTTCTTTAAAAGGAAGCAGTGCCGGATTTTTCCTCGGTATCATCCAGGACTCGCTCACCGGCATGCCCGTGGGAATCACCGCCCTGCCGAAGGCCATTGTCGGTTATGGAGCCGGAAAAATGCACACCCATAAGGTTGCCGGTTCCATGGCCTATTTATGGTTTATTTTATTAATCTTTTTACATGAATTACTGCTCTATGCTTTTTTCCAGTTTAAAACCAATCTCTCCTACGGGGTGTTGGTTTATACCCGAGCTTTTCCCAATACGATTTATACCCTGATTATGCTTTTGTTTATTCAGGTTTTCACATACAAATATTTAAACGAAGAATATCATGCGTGAACTACCGCGTCGTTTATTGGAGAGAAGAAAATATGTATTCATAGCTCTCCTGTTCTTATCCTTTTTATTCCTCCTCGGCGGGTTTACTAAGTTACAATTGTACAACACCGAATTTTATTTACAGAAATCCATTAACAATTCGATCCGTTCTATTGAGATTTATCCGGTACGTGGTCTGATAAAAGATCGCAACGGCAATATTTTGGTTGATAACCGTCCTTCATTCGCTTTGAGCGTCATTCCAAAAACGGTCAGCACACAAACACTTTCTTACGTTATACACCATCTGGATTTGGATTCCGCAACGGTGTACAAACGAATTAACCAAAATTTCGGTTTCAGACCGGTGATCATTGCCCGCGATCTTCTTCCCCGGGATGTGGTTGATTTCGAAGAACGCCGTCTCGAATTTCCGGGTGTTTTAACCATCGTCGAACCGAAGCGATACTATATGCCCGGTGTTAATTCTCCTCATATTTTCGGATCCATCGGGGAAGTGACCCAGGTCGAACAATTATTAAGTCCTATTTACAAACAGGGGGACATTGTCGGTAAATCCGGTCTTGAAAAGAAATATGATTTGAGTCTTCGCGGTACAAAGGGTCTGGAATACAAACGTATCGATGCTTCCGGTAAAGATTTGGGGTATTATGATGAGAATCGTAATATTCCTCCCATTCACGGAAACGACCTTTACCTGTATATGGACTATAAAATGCAATGTTTTGCGGAATCGCTTTTTACGGGAAGACAGGGGGCCCTTGTTGCTCTCGACACACGAAACGGCGGTGTTCTGGCCTTAGTTAGCAAACCGGATTTCGATCCCCGCTCACTCAGCGGACGGATCAATCCTGAAATTTGGAGTAAACTCATCAACGATCCCCACCATCCTTTATATAGCCGGGCGATTCAATCCACTTACCCCCCCGGAAGTACTTACAAACTCGTAGCCGCTCTCGCTGCACTTCAGGAAAAAATTATTACGCCTCATTGGCATGCCTATTGTCCCGGTTATTATAAATTAGGACGACGCATTATCCATTGCTGGAAAGTTAAAGGGCATGGAAATATTGATCTTCTGCAAGCCATAAAAGGCTCCTGTAATGTTTATTTTTACCAGCTTGGCTTGAAAATCGGCCTGGATGTGTGGACCCGTTACAGCAAAAAATTCGGATTCGGTAGTCTGACCGGTATCGATATCCCAAACGAGAAACCGGGACTGGTTCCCTCCATCGACTATTTTAACAAACTATACGGGGAACATGGCTGGACAAGGGGAAATCTTGCCAACCTCGCGATCGGACAGGGCGAACTTTTGGTAACCCCTTTACAAATGGCCCAATTTGCCATGATTCTTGCCAACAGGGGCATCTACTACAAGCCGCATCTTGTTGACCATGTTTACGATTATGTGGATAAAAAAATGATTCACTTTCCGGCAGCCGTCAAATATATTCAGGGGGTTTCCGAAAAAAATTATGACGTGGTTCGGGAGGGAATGCGGGAAGTAGTCAATGGGGGTACCGGTTGGCAGGCAAAAGTCCGGGGTATCGAAATGGGGGGTAAAACCGGAACTTCCCAAAATCCTCACGGCGAACCCCATGCCTGGTTTATCGGCTTCGCGCCCTTTGACAAACCCGAAGTGGCTATCGCCGTTATTGTTGAGAATGCGGGTAGTGGAGGAGGAGTCGCCGCACCGATTGCCCGACAGTTCCTGGAAAAATATTTTTACGGCAAGTTACTTCCCAGGCCTATCGTTAAAAGAGATTCCACACAGGCCGTTGAAGAAACCGAACCGTTAAAGCTGGATAATTTTAACCCCATCCCTATCACCGTACCAATAGATAGTTTATAACCGCCATGACAAAAGACTTTTCAGCTAAAATAGATTTGATCTTACTGAGTGCCATCCTTCTGTTGTTGACAATCGGTCTGTTCACGGTCTATAGTGCAACGTATACCGGCCACGCTCAATCTCAACTGTATTTTAACCGCCAGCTCATCTTCGTTGCCATCGGGCTGATTTCCATGTTGGTCGTAGCCTTCACTCCTTTGAAGCTCATTCAACGTCTGGCCTATCCCTTCTACGGTCTAAGCATCTTACTTTTGATTCTTGTTTTCTTTTTGGGTGTGAAGGGCTACGGTGCGGAGCGCTGGCTGGCATTCGGATCCTTTAAATTGCAACCCTCCGAACTGGCAAAATTGGCCACCATATTGGCTGTTGCCCGTTATCTTTCCTCTCCTGAAGTGGATATTAATAAATTCAAGCATCTTTTAGTGACTGCCGTGCTTATATTTTTACCCTTTCTATTGATTGCCAAACAACCGGATCTGGGAACGTCTCTTGTTTTTCTGGCTTTACTCATTCCACTACTGTATTGGGCCGGACTAAATTGGTTCATTCTTTTTATTCTGATCTCCCCCTTTTTCACCGCTCTGTTTGCTTTTAATTTTTATGCCTTTCTCATTTGGATGTTCATAGTAGTTCTTATCTTAATATTTTCACGAAAAGCCGTCAGTATTATGGCAATCATTTTTATCCTGCATATCACGGTAGGCCTGGCAACACCGGCCATGTGGGCCCATCTTCGTCCTTATCAGCAACAACGCATTCTTACATTTGCTAATCCTGAAAAGGATCCCAAGGGCAGCGGGTATCAAATTATCCAGAGCAAAGTGGCAATCGGCTCCGGCGGTCTGTGGGGCAAGGGCTATTTAAACGGTACCCAAACCCAATTAAGATTCCTGCCTGCACAGCACACGGATTTTATCTTTTCCGTCATCGGAGAAGAGTGGGGCTTTATGGGTGTTATGATTGTACTGGCACTTTTTCTTGCCCTGCTTTTTTATCTATTATATTTAGCGGTTCTCGTAAAATCCGTTTTTAGCAGCGTGGCCCTTATTGGCATTCTAACGGTCTTGTT
The DNA here is from genome assembly GCA_026983775.1 of Calditrichia bacterium. Lineage (GTDB taxonomy): Bacteria > Calditrichota > Calditrichia > Calditrichales > Calditrichaceae > JALSTK01. The sequence continues at coordinate 116,210 of JALSTK010000117.1, read as the reverse complement.
TTTTCACGTTGTAGTCAATATAGGAATGACCATAGGTCTGGCCCCGGTAACCGGACTTCCCCTTCCTTTCATCAGTTATGGCGGGTCTTTTCTTATTTCTACCCTTACGATGATGGGCTGTGTTCTGAATTTTTCCATGAATCGCTTCAATAATTAAAGGACAGGTTGTTATTTTATAACAATTTAATTGACATATTTCTTGACTATTAATATATTGAGTTAATTATAGCTAAAATACCTCAGCCTATTTATCAGGAGGTTCAGATGCGTAGTAAAACTTTTATCTTTCTTATTTTCATTTTTTCGATGTTTTTTGTGTTACATTGTGCCGGTACCAAAAAGAAATCCGCAGAACCCGGTTCTACCAGCAAAAAGGATCAGCAAAAAGATCTCGATGACATCGAAGCACTTTTAGGAATATCTCCGGCTGAAAGTCAGCAAACAGCCAAACCGAAACCGGCTCCACGCGCCAATCAGGAAAAATTAAAATTGCTGGACACCAATGAAATCAATCAAAAGCAGAGTAATTCTTCGGCCTCAACTGCCATGGCCAGGCAGCAAATTCAGAAAGAGGACAATGCTAAAAAATACGAGCAACAGGTCCAAAAGTTAAAAAAGCAGCTTCAGCAAAAGGACAAACAAATTGCCCAGCTAAATGCCCTGGTTGACGAACAAAATGCCGAAATCAACAAACTGAGCACATCCAGACCGGCTCCTTCTTATTCCGCTGTCGGCGCTATTTCTCAGGATGACTATAAAAACCAGTACGACCAGGCCCGCGCTGCCTTCGAAGCACGAGATTACCAAACGGCCCTCCAGACATTTCAGGCTTTGTTGGCAACCAGTACTACCAACTCTCTTTCCGATAATGCCCAATATTGGATCGGTGAATGTCACTATGCGCTGCGCCAATATGATGCGGCCATTATTGATTTTGAAAAGGTGCTAACTTTTCCTCGTTCCAATAAAAAGGCGGACGCGCAGTTTAAACTGGGATTGTGTTATATTCGAAAAGGGCAAAAAGATAAGGCGATTGAAGAATTTAATCGTTTACAAGAGGATTTCCCAAATAGTCCCTATACGACCAGGGCCCGGGCTATTATGGCTAAATTATGATCCATTATTAATAAGGCGCTCGATCAGATCCAGGGAATAGGACTGCTCGTACAAATTTATAACCCGACGTAATTGGCGTAAACCGTAAGGGGTTAATTTTCTGGCCTTCTTATCTCTAATAGGGATAACGAGGCCTTTTTTTATGAACTTTTCAATCAATGATTCACTGATCCCAAGATTTTTGGCGGCTTCCTGTAAAGGATACAAATTGGCTTGATGCATTTGTCCCTCCGAAAAAATATCAGATATAAACCAATCCTAATGGTTTCATTTGGATTGATCTATATAACTAATTCGGATAGCTATTCTATTTCTTTAAATAATTTTTCCACGAAAAAACAGAACAGGGGCCAACGGACGGGAGAGACCATCGGTCCCTGTTTTAGAGTTAATCAACCTGCTTACGCAAAAAGGCCGGGATATCCAGATCCTCCAGACCTTCCGGAACATCTTCCGGAGGCAAACTAAAGATATTAGGTCGTGGACTGCCGGGAAATTTCTCGTCCACTTTTTTATTTTCCCTTTTAAAAGTAGGTTTATCCAACTCTTTGAAATCCGTAGCGCCAAACGGACCCCGTTTTATTTCTTTCGGCTGTCGAAGCACCTCCGATTGTTCCGCCGCACGATTAAAACCGGTGGCAATAACGGTAACCCGTAATTCTTCCGTAAGTTCTTCGTCAATTACCATCCCAAAAATGACATTGGCATCTTCCCCGACTTTCTCATGAATCAGGTTACTGGCCTCTCCGACCTCAAACATAGAGAGAGTATTTCCACCGGTGATATTGATAAGAACACCGCGGGCGCCACTGATATCGGCCCCATCCAAAAGCGGACTGGAGATAGCTTGCTCGGCGGCAGCTATGGCCCGATTTTCTCCGATGCCCACACCGGAACCCATCAAGGCGTCGCCCATTCCGGCCATGACCGTGCGAATATCTGCAAAATCAAGATTTATATACCCATGGACATTGATCAGATCCGAGATACTTCGGGTAGCTTCCAACAGAATGGAATCGGCCACCTTAAAAGCTGAAACAATCGGTGTATTTTTTTCAATAATACTAAAGATGCGATCATTGGGTATTACCAACATGGTGTCCACCCGTTCGCGCAGGGCTTCAATTCCTTTTTCTGCATTTCTGCGCCGCACCGGACCTTCGAAAGCAAAGGGCATGGTTGTAATACCCACGGTTAAAGCTCCCATATCTTTGGCTACTTCCGCCACGATCGGCGCAGCCCCCGTACCGGTGCCGCCACCCATTCCGCAGGTTACGAATACCATATCGACCCCGTTGAGCATTTCTATCACCCGATCTTTGTCCTCCTCGATCGCTTTTAGACCCACTTCCGGATTGGCCCCGGCTCCCAAACCTTTGGTTAAATTTCTACCGATCTGAATTCGGCTCGAAGCTTTGTTCATTTCCAAATCCTGAGCATCCGTATTAATGGCAATAAACTCTACACCGGATAATCCTGTTTCGATCATTCCATTCAGGGCATTACCACCGGCGCCTCCTACGCCTATCACTTTAATTTTTGCCGCCTGATCGGCAGCCGAATCAAACTGAATCATACTCTTCTCCCGTTTTTATTCCTTGATTTTATCCAAATAAATTATCGAAAATATCTCGCAAGCGTTCCAATATCCATTCAAAATTTCCTTTATGGCCGGATCGATCTTTAGGCCCGTGTTTTAGTGCATAATACAGCAACCCCACTCCGGTGGCATAAATCGGGCTGCGTACCGTCTCCACCAATCCACCGCTCACCAGAGGTAAACCGATTTTAACGGGCATCCCCATCACTTGTTCAGCCAGTTCGGCCGTGCCAACCAACAAGGAAGCTCCGCCGGTTAACACGATACCAGCAGCCAGGGTGTCGAACACATTGCACCTTTCCATTTCCCGCAAGGAAAGCTGAAACATCTCTTCCATCCGCGGCTGAATAATCGCAGATATCACACTACGGGAAATTTCCCGCGGGGCACGCCCTCCTACTCCCGGGACTTTGATCAATTCATCCTTTTCCAGAAGCGACTGCATGGCGATACCATACTTCTTTTTGATATCCTCGGCTTGATCCATGGAAGTGCGTAATCCCTGGGATAAGTCGTTGGTTACATGTTGTCCCCCTAAACCGATCACTGATGTGTGACGAATGCTGCCATCAAAAAATATGGCGATATCGGTAGTACCCCCGCCGATATCCATGATTGCTACACCCAAATCCCGTTCATCGTCATCCAGTACAGCCAGGCTGGAAGCATACGGTTCCAACACGATGTCCGCTACATCGTATCCGGCGGCATCGATGCAATTAACGATGTTCTGAGCAGAAGCAGCGGCCGCAGTAATAATATGGACCTCCGCTTCGAGGCGTACACCTGCCATTTGAACCGGATTCTTAATACCGTCCTGATCATCCACAATAAATTCCTGATGCAGAACGTGCAAAATTTCCCGGTCCATCGGCAGGGCAATCGCTCTGGCCGCATTGATCACCCGCTTCACATCCTCTTCGCTGATGATATGATCCTTGCCGCTTACGGCAATAACCCCCTTACTGTCCATGGAACGGATATGGTCTCCGGCAATTCCCGCATAAACCGTACTGACTTTATGCCCGCACATGAGTTCCGCTTGTTCCACCGCACTTTGGATGGACTGAACCGTCTTTTCTATATTGATCACCACTCCACGACGTAATCCCTGCGACGGGGCATGGCCTACGCCGACTATATTCAGATTTCCATACTCATCTTTTTTACCGACTACCGCAGCAATTTTTGTTGTGCCAATATCCAGGCCAACCAAAATTTCATCGTTGTCCATTTTAAATCCTCTAAGACAAAATTATCCGCGTTTTTCTTTTACAATTAACTGATCCTTAAATCGAATATCAATATATTCAATTGTTGCCAGCTCGCTCCAGTTTAAATATTTTGTAACATAACCGTCCAGGATAAATAGATTTTCCTGGTAATTATCCGGCGAAATTTTTACGACGGCTCCTCCACGCGTAAGTCTTAAAATCGGCCGACGCCATTTCTTCATATTAATCTCAGACACCAGCTCGTATAACGGAGAATGCATAAAGTGTAAATAGGAAAGTATTTCAACACCTTTCAGGGCTTTTGCCGATGTGGTTCTTTCGCCGAGCATACCCAAAGATTCTTTAATTCCGCTGATCAGAGGCAGATTCCAGCGTCTTTCTTTTTGCGGAACAGGCAAGAGATACCCCTGATCATCAATCAGATTCAAACCACGTCCATAGATAAATGCCACCGGTTTTCTCTCTTCTATTCGGATGCGCAAGGTGGCCGGTAAGCTTCGAACTACACTGGCATTCTTGACGAACGGAGATTGCCTGAGTTGGCGTGCTACCGTAATCGGATTAACATGCATCAAAGATTTTTTCCCCGGCGGCAAACCACAGAGGTCTAAAATATCCTGCCGGCTTAATATATGATTACCCGTAATATGAATGTTATCCAGCTTGAAACGGGTTAATTGGCGCTGAAGATATTTATCCGCTTGCTGATAGGTAAAAGCGATCCCGGAAAGCACTATAATAACCGTCAGGTAGATTAAAGTTATCCTTCTTGAGCGACGGCGTTTCGAATTTCTTCTTGTCATTTTATTCCGTGATCCTTTTTAGAAGGGTTTTCGATTCATTCGTGATATCTCCAGCCCCCAAGAACAAAACCATATCATTCGGATGCAGGCGGCTTAGAAGAAAATCGGCCAGTCGGTGCTTATCCGCAACATAGTAGCCTTCATTGGTTAAACCTTCCACAATTAATTGGCCGTTCACTCCCGGCACGGGCCTTTCACGGGCCGGATACACATCGGTTACCACGGTTAAATCGGCCCGGGACAAAACCCGCGCAAAGTCTTGGTGGAATGATTGCGTACGCGAATAGAGATGAGGCTGAAATACGGCCACAATGCGCCTCTCGGGCCAACCTGTCTTTGCGCTTTCCAGTGTTGCTTCTACTTCCGTAGGGTGATGCGCATAGTCGTCCACTATAATGATACCCTTCCCTTCGCCGATAATTTGAAAACGCCTTTCCACCCCTTTAAACTGAACCAGAGCATCTCGGATCTGTTCAAAAGGAATTTGTAATTCACGAGCGACGGCAATCGTGGCCAGGGCATTTTTAACATTATGCTTTCCGGGCACATTAAGGTAGAAGATACCCTGAGAACCTTGCCGATCGAATAATTCGAAATGAGTCACACCGTTCTTACATTCAATCCCTCCGGCGCTGAAATCGGTTGTATGTTCCGTTGAAAAGCGAACTACCGTTCCGGGTATCTTATCTACGATTCCCTGCAGATTAGGATCGTCATCATTCAGAATGGTTACCCCGTCAAAAGCTACCTGACGAGTAAATTGCAAAAAGGTCTGTTCCAGATCATCCAAATCACGATAAATATCCTGATGATCCATTTCCAGAGAAGTCAGTACCGCAATACGGGGCATCATAGTCAGGAAAGAGCGGTCATATTCGTCCGCTTCCGCAACCAGGAGATCACCGAAGCCCAGGCGGGCATTGGTTCTTAAATTCATCAATCGGCCACCGACGATAATCGTAGGGTCCATTGCGGTACTGATCAGAAGCTGCCCGATCATAGAAGTCGTTGTGGTTTTACCGTGTGTGCCGGCTACTGCAATTCCGAATTTCCGGTTGAATAACTGACCTAAAAGTTCGGCACGGCGCATGACGGGAATGCGGCGCTTCTTGGCTTCCTGCAGTTCCGGATTATTTTCATGAACTGCCGCTGTATATACCACAAAATCCGTCTCCTTAACCTGTTCTGCACGATGACCCTCATGGATCAACGCTCCGATTTTAACAAGATATTCCGTCACCTCGGATAATTGACGATCCGACCCGCTCACCTTGTGGCCCATACGCAACAGGATCTCGGCCAGACCGCTCATGCCGATCCCCCCGATTCCGATAAAATAGAACTTTTTCGCCCTGAATTGATTCTTCATATCAAACCAGATCCATATGATATTGAGCATTTAACATATTTCGGATGTGCATTAGGATATCCTCGGTTGCATTGGGCATATGTAATTTATTAATTTCTCTGGCCATCTCCTCTAACTTTGCTTTGTTTTGTAAGACCTCTTTTACCGTCTTCTGCAGATTTTTACTGAGTTTAGCATCATCACGCACTAAAATAGCCGCTTTTCTATCCTGCAAGGCCAGAGCATTTTTATACTGGTGGTCTCCGGTTGAATGCGGTCTTGGGATTAAAATAGCGGGAATGCCGACAGCCATCAATTCCGAAAGGGTGATTGCCCCGGCACGACAAATTACTAAATCCGCCAGACTATAGGCCCAATCCATGCGATCGATGAATGGTAACAGACGGATGTTTGAATAATCTGTGTCCTGCAAAAATTGCTGGTAGGTAATGTACTCCCGTTCCCCGGTTTGCCACAATAATTGATATTCTTTTCCTATAATACCCTGTGTAATCAATTGCCAGACGGCGGTATTAATATTTGCCGCACCCTGGCTACCGCCGATTACTAAAATGGTGCGTAAATCTTCCTTCAGGTTGAATTCGGAACAAATATAGGAACGGTCCTCCGTGCTCTTATTATAGGTCAGCGGATTGCCTGTGAGGACAATATTATGTGTATCTTTAAAATGCGCCCGTGCTTCTTCATAAGCGATAAAGACGAATTTAGCCTTCGGTGCCAATAAGCGTGTGGTGGCTCCCGGAAAACTGTTTTGTTCCTGAACCACAGTGGGAATACCCAATCTTTGCGCCGATTTTAAAACGGGGCCCATCACATATCCGCCGGTTCCAACTACCAGATGCGGACTATATACTTTTAAAGCTTCTTTGGAAATACGCAGGCTGCGCCAAAGTCTTACCAGAAACGATACATTTTCCAGGGTGAAACTTCGTTTGAATCCTTTCACAGGGATATATATAATCCTGAATCCCATCTCAGGGACCTTCCGGTGTTCCAATCCTCTCTTAGTTCCAAAAAATAGGATATCACATTGCCAGCGTTTTTGCATGGCTTTGGCTAACTGGATACCGGGAAACAGGTGGCCCCCGGTTCCCCCTCCTGCAAAAACTATTTTTAATCGTTCTTTCATATTTTTAATCCGTTGAAATGACTGTTTGATATAACTGTTCGCGCTTTTGACGAAACTCCGTCCAATTTCCGTTGGTGGAAACCCGGTTGGCTACCCGGGAAATACTTAACAATAAGCCCACACTAAATCCCAGAAACATCAAGTGGGATCCGCCGTAACTGATAAACGGCATGGGTAAACCGGTTGCCGGGAAGAGCATGCTAACCACGCCGGCATTGATCAAACCATATAAAACGATATTCAGGGTAAAGCCCAGGGCAAGAAACTTTCCGAAGGCATCCGGTACTCTGCGCGTGATAACCAGGCCCCGATACAAAAGAAACATAAAAACCAGTAAAATGATGGTCACACCGATGAATCCCCACTCTTCACCTAAAATAGAAAAGATGAAATCCGTGTGCGAATCGGGAAGAAAAAAGAATTTTTGTTTACTCTGGCCCAGCCCGTGCCCCATCCAGCCTCCACGCCCTAAACCGATCAGGGACTGACGGATCTGATAAGCGGCATTGAGCGGATTTCCCCAGGCATGAATCCACTGGGAAATTCGTCCCTGCTGATACGATCTGCTGCTCATTAAAAACAGGGCAGCGGGAATAAAGGACAATCCCATTCCAACGAGATGCTTCAGTCTTGCTCTGCTGACGAAAAGCATTAATCCGGATATGATGGCCAGCATGAGCGAAGTACTCAAATCCGGTTGTAACATAACCGGTAAAATAATCAAACTTAAGACAAACATGAGAGGTAGAATACCGGATTTTAATTTAGCGATCTCGGCCTTTTTCACAGATAAATAGTAAGCCGTGTAAATAATTATACTTAACTTGGCCAGTTCACTGGGCTGGAAATTCATAAAGCCCAAATGGAACCAGCGGCGCGCGCCGTTAATACGCACTCCGCCAACCAACAGACCGATCAAAAGGGTAAAACTGAGAAGAATCAAAATATGCGGCAGCTTATGATGCTGTAAACGACGATAATCGAAACGCGACATCAGGATCATCAGTCCGAAGGAAAGAATACCCCACATCATCTGTTTGCGAAGATAGTAGGTAAGCGAACCGAATTTTTTATCGGCCATCATGGAACTGGCACTAAAAACCATAACCATGCCTACAAACAACAGGAAAGTTACACTGATTACTATATTTAAGTCTACTTTACCGCGTTTCATGAAAATTTCCTATAATCGGTTAACCAGCTCTTTAAACTGCCGGCCCCTGTCTTCAAAATCTTTGAACATATCAAAACTGGCACAAGCCGGGGAAAGCAGCACCACCTCACCGGGCCGGGCTGCATCTTTTGCCGTATGAATAGCCTCTTCAAACGACTGCGGACGATGAATGGGTTTTAGACCCTGCCATGCTTTGCTCATCTTATCTGCTGCATCTCCGATCAAAATCAGTTCTTTTACATGCTCTTTTATCAATGGATTCAAACGGGAAAAATCACTGCCTTTGTCCTTACCTCCGGCGATGAGTACAACCGGTTCCCGGAAACTTTGCAGAGCGAATGAAAGCGATTCCACGGTAGTTGCCTTGGAATCATTAATATATTTCACACCCTCCTTCTCCGTTACGAATTCCAAACGATGTTCAACACCGGCGAAAGTCTTCAAGGTCCGTCGAATTGCCTCCACAGGCACCTTGGCGTTCCCGGCCGCCAAAGCCGCGGCCATGGCATTCATATAATTATGTTTACCGCGCAGGATCATCTCATCCACATTCATTAATTTCGTACCATAAAGATAGAGACTTTTCCCATCAAACCAGGCCGCCTCTTGCGGCGAACCATTGATATGAAATCCTATCTTTTTAACATTCAGTTTATCGACCCAGTTTAAAAGTTCGGCATCGACTGCGTTGAAAATTAAAAGATCATCTACGCTCAGATTCTCGGTGATGCGCCATTTGGCCCGCAGATAGTCCTGATAACTGTCATAGCGATCCAGGTGATTGGGGGCAAAATTCAATATTACGGCTTGTCTGGGGTGAAAACGCTCAATGGTCTCCAATTGAAAACTGGACACTTCTACTACAGCCCAGGAATCCGCATGGCTGTTGAGTACAAAGGATGAAAACGGCTGACCGATATTACCGGCTACGATGGCATCGGGATAGATGGTACGGAGCATCTCGCCGATTAAGGTTGTAGTAGTGGTTTTACCGTTGGAACCGGTTACGGCGATAATCGGTGCTTTACAAAACCATGAGGCCACTTCAATTTCGGAATAAACCGGAATCCGCTGCTGCAGAAACCGGCGGACGATATCCGATTTTACCGCTATACCCGGGCTTAAAACCATAAAATCCGCATCGAACACCCGTTGGGAATGGCGGCCGAATTCAAAGGGTATGGACCACTCCTGTAATTGTTCCGCCTGCTCCGCTTTTTGATCCCGGGTCGAAATATCGCTTACAAAGGGTAAGGCGCCGACGTTTCGCAATAATTTTGCCGCGGCCAGACCACTGCGTGCCGCACCCAGAACCGTCACTTTTTTATTCTTTAAATTTTTCACATCCATGCACATTCTTACTGTGTTTTAAAAGTACTCAGACTGAGTAAAGCCAGCAGAATACCGATAATCCAAAAACGGATCACCACCTTGGCTTCGTGCCAGCCCTTTAATTCAAAATGGTGATGAATGGGAGCCATACGAAACACACGGTGCCCTTCACCAAATTTCTTTTTTGTATATTTAAAATAACTGGTTTGAATAATCACTGACAAGGCCTCGACAATAAATACACCGGCAATCAGGATCAACAGCAATTCCTTTTTGAGCAGTACCGCGGCCGTGCCCATGGCGCTCCCCAGGGCCAGTGAGCCCGTATCCCCCATGAAAATCTGGGCCGGATAGGCATTAAACCAGAGAAAGCCGATGGCCGCTCCGAAAACCGCCAGACAGTAGATAGCCAGCTCCTGAGTTCCGGGCAGATAGATAATATTCAGATAATCGCTCATTTTCACGTTACTGGATACATAGGCCACTCCGGCCAGAGCTATGAAAGCAATGGCGGCCAGACCCGTAGCCAGACCATCCAAACCATCCGTTAAATTTACCGCATTCGAAGCACCTGTGATGACAAATACAACTACAAAGATGTAAAAAACACCGAAATTGATTTCAAGGTTTTTAAAGAACGGAACGCTGGTTATGGAATGTAAACCCTGAAAATTGGGATGAAAATAGATCACCAATCCAACCAGAAGCCCCAGACTTATCTGGCCGATCAGTTTATAGCGCCCGATTAACCCCCGCTTAAATTTCAAAATGGCCTTCAGATAGTCATCGATGAAACCTACCAGGCCCATAACCAGGGTGGTGATTACTATGAGCAGCAAATACATATTGGATAAATCCGACCAGAGCAAAACCGCAGTCAATACGGAAATAATGATAATCAATCCGCCCATGGTCGGTGTGCCGCGTTTGGCCTGATGAGAGGCCGGTCCTTCCTTGCGGATCTCTTCCCCGATCTGATATTTTTTCATCAGCGCAATGATTTTGGGTCCGATCCACCAGGAAATGAACAAGGCGGTAATTGCGGCTAAGGCGGCCCGTACCGTAATATAGCGGAACACATTAAATCCGATAAAATAATCCGTAAACTTATATAGAAAATCAGCTAACATTTTTCCCCGATTTCCGATTGCTCTTTTTTAAATTTTTACAAATAGTCCAATATCTTTTCTACTGCAATCCCCCGCGATCCTTTAAGTAGTAACAGGTCCCCCTGTTTTAACATTTCTTTCAGCCTGCTTGCAGCTTCCTGATGGGATCGGCAAGGAATTATTTTAGGTGACGATTCCTGTTCTGCCGCCCGTCTCATCTGATCACCTAACAGAACGATGGCCTCAGGATTCATGTCGAGCGCCTCTCTTAATACCTGCCCGTGCCATTGTGCACTCTTTTCTCCCAATTCCAACATATCACCCAATACCAGAAAAATCCTTCCGGCCGGTTTCATATTGCTGATCGTGGTAAAAGCCGCCTTCATCGAAACCGGATTTGCATTGTAAGCATCATTAATAATCCGTAATCCATCGCGTTCCGAAATTTCCATACGTTGCCGACTGGCCCTGAAATCATGTAAAGCTTCGGCAATCTCAGGGAGTGTAAACCCCATGGAGAAAGCCACGGCAGATGCAGCCACCGCATTCTGAGCCATATGGATCCCCGGTACCTGTAGCTCAATCCGATAACCATTTATCTCCAGTAAGGCCTGGCCAAACACATTTACATGCCTGATCTTTCCACGCAAATCCGCATCACGATTCAATGCGTAGGTGACCCGTTTCACACCGGATTGTAGGCGGTATGCGCTCACCATAGGATCATCCAGATTCTGATAGATCGTTCCTTCTTTTTTTACCCGCTCAAAAAGGGAAAGTTTTTCTTCGGCCACCTCCTGCAGAGATTTAAAATAGGCCATATGTACCCGGCCTATATTGGTAATGAGAGCCATATTGGGCTGTGAAATATCCGCCAATAAGCCGATTTCTCCCGGATGGTTGCTTCCCAATTCAATAACCGCAGCCTGGTGATGCTCGTTCAAATTTAAAAGTGTCAGGGGGCAACCAATATGATTATTCAAATTACCTTCCGTTTTGAGAACCCGATATTTCCCGCCTAAGATATGGGCAACCATCTCCTTCGTGCTGGTTTTCCCATTCGAACCGGTCAGCGCCAGCAAGGGAATATTAAATTTCTGCCGATGTATGGCAGCCAGTTGCTGTAAAGCCGTTAAGGTGTTATCAACAACCATGAGTGGTCTGGCTTCGGTATTTCCTGCGGACAAAAACTCTTCTTGTACCACACAAAACAGGGCACCGCGTTCAAAGGCAATGTCCACAAAGCGGTGACCGTCGAAACGATTCCCGCTCAATGCAAAAAATACCTGATTTTTTTTCAAAGACCTCGTATCCGTACTGATCCCGGCAATCGCTCTATCGCCCTGCCATGATGAGGGGCGGTTCATCCAGACTGACGATGAGAGTCTGCTAAAATCCCGAAGGGTCAATTCATTCACTTCGGGCTGCCTCCAGAACGATTTGGCGGTCGTCAAAAGGATGCCTTACGCCGTTGACTTCCTGATAGGTTTCGTGCCCCTTCCCGGCAATCAGAATCAGATCCCCTTGTTCGGCCAGAGCCACAGCCTGAGCAATGGCCTGATGTCTATCTTCGATAACCGTTCTTTTTTCGGGTTTATTCATTCCGGCCAGAATATCTTCGATAATGGCTCGTGGTGGTTCGCTGCGCGGATTATCCGAGGTGACAATCGCATAATCGGCCAGACGTTCTGCTATCTGACCCATTAAGGGACGCTTCCCTTTATCGCGATCCCCACCGGCTCCAAAGACAACAATTAAACGCTTTTTGGCCAAAGGACGCAAGGCCTGTAATGCCTTTTCCAGAGCATCCGGGGTGTGAGCATAGTCCACTACGGCAAATATATCTTTTTTAATTTGCAAAGATTGCAAACGACCGGGTACCTCTTTCACTCGCTCTATACCTTTTCGGACGGATTCAAGCGGTATATGCATGGCCAGAGCCACTCCAATCGCGCTTAAAATATTATAGACATTAAATTGTCCGCTTAAAGAGGAATGAATTTCAAGTTCACCGGGCGGGGTGCTGATGGTAAGCCGCATCCCTGCCATATCCATGGAACTGGCTATGGGATAAATCAGCGCCTTACTATTCAATCCGTACGTAATACAGGCCCGTTCACTTTCGGCAATCAAACGCTGGCCATAGGAATCATCGGCATTCACCACGGTCTGCCCCTCCACCGTAAGAAGATCGAATAAATGTTTTTTAGCCTGAAAATAGGCCTCTTCGGTGTGATGAAAATCCAAATGATCGCGACTTAAATTCGTGAACAGACCGACCCGGAAGCGAAGCCCTTCCACCCGTTTTAAAGCCAGGGCGTGAGAAGATACTTCCAGAACACAGCTTGTGTAATCTTCCTGCTGCATTTCAAAGAGCATACGACAGATATCGGGCGCTTCCGGAGTGGTATTGGGAGCCGGAAACTTTTTTCCGCCATATTCATAAGCAACCGTGCCGATTAATCCGCTATTTATGTGAGCCGTATCTAAAATGGATCGGATCAGATACGAAGTGGTTGTTTTACCGTTTGTTCCCGTAATACCCACTAATTGTAAAGCATCTATTTCCGGACGATAAAAGTTGGCCGCTATTTCGGCCATGGCTTGCCGTGAATCGTTTACCTGTATCTGAGGCAGGTCTACCTGGTTGACTTTACGTTCCACGACTGCCGCCAGAGCTCCCCTTTCTGCGGCCACAGGAAGGTATTGATGTCCGTCCCTTTTAAAACCTGGAACGGCAATAAACAAGTTGTTTTTCTGTATACGACGTGAATCATAGGCAATACCACTCATCATTTGATTATTCAGCTCCCGGGGAATGGTCAGAGCCATATGCTGAAAAACCTCATCTATCTTTTTTAAACGTTGTTTGCTCATCCTTTGACCTTATCCTAGCGGCAGGTTAATAAAAGTGAACTGCGCTTTTTAATGACTGTACCGGGTGACGGTGACTGTCTGCGCACAATGCCGCTTCGGGTACCGTCCAATTGTACGCGAAAGCGGGACAGATCAACCTTAGCCAATGCTTCCCGTAAAGTTAAACCGATTAAATTCGGTACTTTTTTCCCTACGGACAGTTTCTCTTTTGTATGCAAAATGATCTTTTTCTTCCTGAGAACGATCTGATCTACAACGGATCCTTTGCCTTCAACCCGGTATCGTATCCCCCTCGCCTTTAATAAAGCAACGGCAGAAGGTAATTGAAATCCGGTGATGTCCGGTAAGTCCTTCAGGGTACGGGTAAAAATCAATTGCTTTGCCGGCTGAGTTTGTTGCGAGGGCCGGCTATCTGCCTCCAAATGAATAATGCGTCTGATGATTTCACGAAATACCGGAGCCGCCGCTTTGCCCCCGAAATGCCCATTTTTAGGTTCGTCCATCACTACCGCACAAACGAATCGCGGATGCTCGAAAGGAGCAAAACCGATAAAGGAAGCTGTGTATCTGTTCAGATCATACCGTTTTGTCTTCATATCCATTTTCCGGGCCGTGCCGGTTTTACCGCCGACAATGATCTCATCCAACTTTGCATTTATCCCTGTACCGCGATCAACCACACCGCGCATAAAGGATCTGAGTTGGTCGCTGACTTCTTTGGATATTACCTGACGAATGATCTGTGGCCGCTTCTGATCGTATATATCTCCCTGAGTATCCTGTAAATGATCCACCACATACGGGCGATAAAGATATCCTCCGTTTATAGCCGCGGCATAGGCTGTGGCCATTTGGAGAGTCGTGACACCTATTTCATAGCCGATGGAAATAGATGCTTTGGACAGTCCGGACCAGGTTTGCGGGTTATCCAATCGTCCGGATGACTCACCTTGCAAACCGATTCCTGTTGCCGTACCGAAGCCGAAGCTTTTCAGATAACGAAAAAAAGTGGAAGCGGGCAGAGGCATACTCAGCTTAATCATACCGATATTCGATGATTTTTCGATTACCTTACGAAAGCTCAGCCAGCCATGTTTTTTTGTGTCATGAAAATGTTTATTATATAACTTAAAACTCCCGTTTTCGCAGAACACAATATCATCCGCTTTATGAATCTGCTCCTGTAACAAGGCGGCGGCAGTCATAATCTTCATCGTGGAACCCGGTTCGTAAGAATCGGCAATGACCCGATTCCGTTTTTCCTCTGCCGAAAATTTCTGCTGTCGATTGGGATCGAATCCGGGGTAATTGGCCATGGCTAAAACCGCTCCGCTATTGGGATCGAGGATAACCACCATACCCGCCCTGGCCTTACTTTTTTTAACGCCTTTTAAAAGCTCTTGTTCGGCTACGGTCTGGATATTCTTGTCCAAAGTCAGATATACATCCAGTCCGTCTTTGGGGCGCCGCATGGGATTATCCGCATTGTAAAAAACCCGGCGCGGACCGTCATATTGTAAAACGGCGGCCCCCGCCTGCCCCCGAAGCTGTTTTTCATACTGCAATTCGATACCGCCCAATCCTTTATCATCCGGATCCGTGAAGCCCAGTAGCTGGGCTGCATAACGTCCGTAGGGATATTGACGCCGGAAATTGGGGAAATGAATTAATCCCGGATCATGCAAAGCCAGTATTTGTTTCGCCTTGTCTTCGGACACTTTTCGTCCCAAATACTGAAAACGGGACTTCCGGCTGAGTTTGGCCGCAAAATAATTTTCAGGTCGGTTCAGTATTTTTGAACAGAGGCGAGCCATCTGCCGCGGTTTTTGAACCAGAGTGGGATCTGCTGCCAGATCATAATGGATCGAACTGCCGGCCAGCTTGTTCCCGTAACGGTCGAAAATATTGCCGCGCATGGCAGGCAAAGGAATTTTCTTTAGATACTGGCGCCTGGCCACTGAGCTAAACAGCTGGTGATCCACAACCTGGATACGAAAAAGATTAAACTCCAAGAGCAACCATAATAAGATGATCCCGATGGCAACAAAAATCAAACGCGCCCTGTTTAGAACTGTCTGCTTAGCCATAAGGTTAATGCACTCCGGCCAGATTAAATGAATCTTTCTTCTTTTCGAATCGTTCGGCAAATTTTTGCTGGATGCCGTTCAGGCGCCGACTGTCCTTAAGTTGCAGAACTTGAATGGGGTCCGTATTATTCATCAAATGATATTTTTCTGCAGCCAGACGGGATACGCGATCAATATTACTCAAACGATCTACTTCAGCCTGTAATTGCTCGGTCTGATTGACCAACTGTTTTTTTTGTTGTTCCAGAGAATGGATATCGCGCATCAGTAAATCGATACTAAAAGTCTGGTACATCTTTAGAAAAGCTATAAACACAATGCTCATCAAAATGGTCAGACCGCCGATACTCTTCTTGTAATTTTTCTTCTTGTTTCTTGTATGTTTTCTTGTCTCACCGGTCATAATTTTTCTCCCACACGAAACTTAGCGCTACGGGCGCGGGGATTCTTTTTAATTTCTTCTTCCGTCGGAATAATCAGCCAGGGCCGGAGACGCTTCAGTCGCGGCTGCTTCCCACAAACACAAACAGGCAATTCCGGCGGACAGGTGCAGGGATTTTCCTGCTCTTTGAAAAAATTCTTTACCATACGGTCTTCCAGAGAATGATAGGAAATCACTCCCATACGACCACCGGGCTTCAAATAATTCAGACCTTGCTCCAGAGCCTCTTTCAGAATATCCAGCTCACGGTTGACTTCTATACGCAGGGCCTGAAAAATACGGGCATAACTTTTTATTTTTTGTTTGCCCGGCACACAGCGTTCGATCACGGAAATCAGGTCGTCACTGAAACGTAGCGGCTTTTCGGAGCGCTGCCTGACAATGACACGGGCTATACGCCGGGAATGGCGTTCTTCACCGTATTCTTTGAAAATCCGAATTAAATCTTTCTCCTCATATTCAGCCAAAATATCCGCAGCAGTTAAGGCTTGTTCCCGATCCATCCGCATATCCAGAGCGATATGTGGACGAAAGGCAAACCCGCGCTGATCGCTATTTATCTGGTGCGAGGAAACACCCAGATCGAGAAAAATCACATCCGGCCGGCTACAATTTGCAGCTTGTAGCGCGGAACCGATATCATTGTAAAGGCCGTGGTAGTAAACCACATTATGAAAGGCGGATAATCGCCTTCTTGCATATTCCAGGGCCTGCTCATCCCGATCCACCCCAATGTACAAAGCCTGTGACGTTAGTTTTTGTAAAAATAACAGGGCATGACCGCCTCCGCCCAGAGTACCATCATAATAGATACCATCCGGATTTATTAAAAGATAGTGCAAAACTTCCTGCGCAAGTACCGGTTCATGGTAAAACGGTAATTTATTCACCTTTTTCAAAGAACATATCCGTAAAACTGATTTGTTCGGCCAAGTCGGTTAAATTAATATTTTCTCTTTTCAGATAATCTTCATAAATTTTGGGATTCCAGATTTCCAGCTTGTTTAACGAGCCAATGATCAGTAGTTCCTTGTCGATTTGACCCATTTTCAGGATGCGATCGGGAATGATTACCCTCCCTTGTCCGTCCAGGGTCACTACATGGGCTACGCCAACGAATAGACGTATAAAATCGCGTGTCTTTTTTTCGAGGGGATTTAGAGTGCGTAATTTATTGGTAAGCCGTTTCCATTCATTCAACGGATAGGCATAGAGGTTCTCCATTTCGAAGCCGCGGGTGAATACAATCGTATTCTCTGCTTCGGGTACAAATATTTTCCGTACCGCGGAAGGGATATTCACACGATTTTTACTATCCAAAGTGCTATAATATTCGCCGGCAAAGTCTAAAACAGCCATGGTTTCCTTCTTTTGGGATTTTCAACCATTTAATGGGAATATAAGGAATTTTCCACCACAATGATAATATTATTTCGGCAGTAAATCAAGAATATTTAGGTTTTTTTGTTAAAAAAAAGAGACAAGAAAAAAGTATATTATAATTTTAGAGGGAAAGCCCGACCGGATTGCTTATTTTATCATTCATTTCTATACGGTAAATCTTCGGTGCGGTTCTTCAAAATACCTTTCATAAATTATTTTCCACTTTATTGCTGCTTGCACGGAATGAATTGGTTCTATGTCGATCTGTATGAGTTAACCATGTTTATTGGCAAAATATTGGGATTTACAAATCTACATAAAAGAAGAATTAGGATCTGCAGCAGATATTCTTTTCATTCGCTTAGACTTGAATGAAAAATATGCAGAAATCATGGACTGTAAATAAATCGTTACTTGGCTCTACCGGGTTTCTTGTGAAGCCGTATATTAACGGAAGGCTAATAAAAGGAATGAAACAATTTTTTATGGTTTCGTTTATCTTGTATTTAAAAACAATAGTATCCGAAGGCTACTCATATGAGTAGCCACAGGCTTCGCTCCTGCCCGGCGGCTGACGGGTGCGGCTATTTATATAATACCACTTCGGGATAAATCATCCTATTTCCTATTTCGGGTAATGATTCCTCTGTTCCTCTCATGCATATTCGTAAAGGGCATCCTTCATCCATTCCATCTTCGGCTTTTTTCCCAAAGACTCTCTAACTTAAAAATTATTTTGCAACACGCTTCTTGAAAAAAACGGAATGGATCGAAATTTGAATAAAAAACACTATGTAACGGGAAATTAAATCTTTAAAATTACCTGTTTTTTGGCTCGCCCGGTGGGGGAGACGGCTTTCTCGGTTAACGGACGGGCTCCGAGGTTTATTCAAATGTCCCTGACGGGACATGCTACTTTTTTATCTACCCTTTCCCGGCGATGAATCGCCGGGCTAATAGCAAACATCCCTGACGGGATTTATTGTTAACCAATCTGTATTCTTTGGGCTCGGTCATTTAATGTGGGCAGGATTCTCTCAGGGAAAATAACGTTCTATGTCCAATCGTGTGGATTACTACGAACGCGATGGTTAAAAGCCGTTTAAAACCGAATTGCAAGAGTGATATTTTGGAAATTACAAAAAACAATCAACAAATAAGCGCCAAAATCCAAAATTTAATAAGTCACCCAAGGGATGAAGGGTTGTTTGATATTTGAGTTATTGTTTTTTGGGATTTATTTGATTTTTGTTATTTGTACTTTGAAATTTCAGGTTAAATGTAAAGGTATGTAAAAAAGTATTAAATTCACGGTTAAACGATCCTGGGGCAACTTAAGGCTGTTATCTTTTGATTGTGTACTCCTTTTCCCGGAGGGAAAATCTGAGATTAGCCCGCCAATTTATTGGCTGGAAATGATAAGAGCGTATTTTGGGTCGTCCCGTTAGGGCCGAATGAAAAATTCAGGTAATTTAGCCGAATATCTGCCGGGATTTTTTATTTGAAAAATCGATATCATTGTGAATTTTAATAATTAGCTTACCCGCACAAAAGGATATAGAACCCTGAATTTTTTAATCCTTCAAATCCGATCCGATTTTTCAGAAGAGATCACAGTTTCAACCATAATACTAAATTGGCCACCCGACCCTCAATAGGCATGTAAAGATTTTTAAAATCAGGATTCGTCAAAGACCCGGAAACAATTGGCCCATATTTGCTTTGCCGTTCATCCAAGACATTTTCCACATTTAGAATCAATGAAAATTTGCTTAACTTTTTTTCAAACATTACACCGAAAATAAAATAGTCGCGTCCTTTATGGCCGTCTTCTAAAAACTGCCGCCCGGTGTAGAATCCTTCTAATCCCGTGCGCCAGTTTCCTTCCTGCTCGTATGTGACGGTAATGTTTAGTTTTTGTTTCGGCGTGAAAGGCAATATTTCCCTTTTACCCGTCAGACTGCGCCAGACATCGACGTAATTGTAATCAATAAATAATTCCCATGTGTCAAAATTGGTTACCAGATGGGTTTCGGCCCCTCTGGCGGTCAAGGGATTGCTAAAAATATAGAGCGGTGCACCATCGGAAGGATAACTCGGGAACTGGGCCTGATCAATCCAGGTGGCATAAAAAACCTGATTCAGGCTTAAAGCCATTTCACCGTAAATATAGTGATAGGTGGCGTCGAAAGAAATATCACGGGATTGCTCTGCATGCAATTTCGACAAGGGCGAAATATGATAAGTGTAGTAGGCCTTAGTAGGTGCCACATCATGCAAATCGGGCATACTATAACCAAAACCGCCTGAAAGGCGCAATTTCAAATTTCGGCCGGCGTTGAATAACAGGGCGGCATGCGGTAATAAAAATGAACGTTTCCCCGAACGATAATCCCAGCGCAAGCCGCCATGGGCCGTCCATTTAGAGGTAACAGTCCAGTCGTCCTGGGCAAATAGACTAAAAGTAGTGAACCGATTATCGTACCATGCGCTTAGTTTTTTATTCTGTTGTTTAAACTCTCTATGGATAAAAGAAATACCACCGACCCACTTATGATTCTTCACGGGCTTAAAACAGCTTAGTTCGGCAAAACCGAATTTTTGTTTACCGGAAAAGTACGTTCCGGGCAAGGCGGCATTTTGATTGAAGTCTTGATAAGAAGTTTTAAAGGCAAGCGAGGCACTGTCCGTAAATTGTTTTTTGAGGCTTAGATTCAGCCCCAGCCTTGCCGTATGGTATTTCTCAATATAGATATGGGTACTGTCCGCGCCGCTGTTTATAACCTTCATATCGCCTCCGAGACGATTCTCAAAGAAAGATTTCAGACTAATCATCAGCGAGGTACTCTCGTCAAAATCATAAATAAAACGCGGATTGAGCGTGGTTTGGCGGAATTGCGGAATATCGCTGAAACCGTCATTGTTTACATCTACCGCATTTTGCAGACTCTGGCTGGATAGAAGGGTCCATCCCGCCCGGCCGGATCCGGCACTGTAAAAAGAACTGATATCCGTACCCCGGAGGTTGGTTCGGTTAAACAATAAATCCCAATGCGGCTTTACGGCTGGTTTTCGGGAAACGAGATTGACAATTCCGGCCACGGCACCGTTAGCAAACAGGGTGGAGTAGGATCCGCGGGTAATCTCAATCTGCTGTAAGTCCAGCGGTGGAATTTGCAGGAGACTGAATCCGGAGACCAGGCCACTGAAATCGGGGAAACCGTCTTTAAGTAATTGGGTGTAGCGCGCGGGTAAGCCTTGCAGACGAAAACTTATGGCCCCGCTTACGGCGGAAGTCTGCCGGGTAATAATGCTGCTCGATTCGCCGAGAAATTTAGAGAGATTACCCGGTTGGATGGCAATTTCTTCATGTACCTCTTCCTTGCCCAGCACCTGGATGCGTACCGGCGTTTTAGCCAGAACACTGTTGTTGCGTGTGGAAGTAACCACAATTTGTTCGCTACTGAAGGGCGCCGGTTCCAGTAACACAGTGAGCGGATGCTTATATTTTATATTCGGAAAGTGTAACGGTATGTTTTTTGTTCGATAACCCACATAAGAAACCGTCAATCTGTACCGGCCATCAGGAATACCTTCGATTCGGGCCAAACCGTCGGCATCTGTGGAGGCGCCGATTTGCAGGGAATCAAAATAGACATTAGCGCCGACCAGCGGCTGGTGGTCATCGGCGTTTATAACCGATACTTTTAAACGATTTTGGGCAAATAAAGATTGTCCTAGGAGCAACAGGAAAAGAATTAAAACGGATACTCTCATTTTACAATACATAGGTATCTATATCCCGGATATGAAAAACTGTCTGAATGCCGAACCTTATCGCAGCGGTAGTCGCTTTCTTTCAAAAAGAGGCCCGGTTCCCTTCTGTATCCCTAATAAATAAGGTCCATTCACAACCTTAATTTTTCATACTACCTCTACAGGAACCTACTATAAAATATCATTTAATGCTAAAGAAAGATGCGAGGCGATCTGCATCACCTGTCCATCCCGTCTGCCGATTTTTCCGGACCGTTACTCAAGCCGGGAATGACCTATGAGACTTGATATTGTCTGTTTATTTGGAAATATTCTGGATAAATTAGCTTCTTTAGCCGTAGATCCGACCGGAATTGTAAAAAGATTGTTTCTTTCTCTTCCTATTCTCCTTAAATTATACAATTGTTTTATAAAACGGTAAAAAGTACATTAAGTATAAGAGAAAGGATCTCGTCATGGCTGAGAAGTCATTTAACGCCTTTGAAATGGCTCAGACTCAATTTGATAAAGTGGCCGATATGATCGGTCTGGACCGGGCCTCCCGCGATTTGCTGCGCTTTCCGCTACGTGAATTCCATTTTAGCATTCCGGTTCACATGGACGACGGGACTACGAAAGTCTTTCGTGGATTTCGTTGCCAGCACAACGACGCCCGCGGCCCGGCCAAAGGCGGCATTCGTTTCCATCCTCAGGAGACCATCGATACGGTACGCGCCCTTTCCATGTGGATGACCTGGAAAACAGCCGTAGCCGATCTGCCTCTCGGTGGCGGTAAAGGCGGAGTAATTTGTGATCCTCATAATTTAAGCATGCGTGAACAGGAACAGATTTGTCGCGGTTGGGTACGGCAGGTCTATAAGAACATCGGCCCCTATTCCGATGTACCGGCTCCCGATGTAATGACCAATGGGCAGCATATGATCTGGATGCTGGACGAATACGAAGTGATTACCGGACAAAAACAACCGGGACTGATTACCGGCAAACCGGTAGGACTGGGCGGTTCGTTGGGACGCACCGAGGCCACCGGCTTTGGTGTGGTCTATACCCTTCGTGAGGCTTTGAAACATCTGAATATAAATCCGGAAGAAACCACAGCCGGCGTGCAGGGCTTCGGTAATGTAGCTCAATATGCAATCCGTAAATATACCGAGCTGGGCGGCAAGGTGCTTTGTGTATCCTGTTGGGATCAGAAGGATCAGACCTCCTATACCTATACAAAGGGCCAGGGTATTGATCTGGATGAATTGCTGAAAATAACCGACCGTTTCGGTGGCATCGATAAAGCGCAGGCCAAAAAGCTGGGATATGAAGTTCTTGACGGTAACGACTGGATTGAACAGGATGTGGATATTCTAATTCCTGCCGCTATTGAAAACCAAATTACCGCGGATACAGTGGATAAAATCGGTGCACGGGTCAAAATTATCGTCGAAGGTGCCAACGGTCCGACCACCCCGGAAGCCGATGCTGTTATCCAGCAACGGGGTATTTTCCTTATTCCTGATTTTCTGGCCAATGCCGGCGGAGTTACCTGCAGCTATTTCGAACAGGTACAAAGCAATATGAACTATTATTGGACTAAAAAGGAAGTCCTGGAAAAATTGGATCAAAAAATGACTTCCGCCTTTTGGGATGTGGCCAATCTGGCCAGGAACCGCAACCTGTACATGCGCGACGCCGCTTATGTGATCGCCATCGAACGGGTGGCTCAGGCCAGTAAAGATCGGGGTTGGATTTAAACGGCTGTTCAACTCAAAGAAATATATTCATGATTCTTGGTACTTTTTCAGGTAATATCGTAATCCGGTAGCGATTGGCTGCCGGATTTTTTATATTTCCCCATACGACGAACTCAATTATTCAGGAGTTTTTTAATGACCCAATCAACCAAGTCCTTAGACAAGCTCATTCTAACCCTGGAAGAACGGGTCAAGGAATTAAATTGTCTCTATGAAGTAGAAGAAGTCCTGCATGACCCGGATAAAGATTTACAGGAAATCTTAAACCAGATCGTTAATCTCATTCCCCCGGCTTTCCAGCATGCAGACGCTTGTAAGGCTAAAATCGTTTACAGAGACGAAGAATACACCAGTGAGGGGTTTCAGGAATCACCCTGGTGTCTGAGTGTGGATATTACCATCCAAGAACGCACGATCGGTTGGATTCAGGTGTGCTATGCAAGCGAACAACAGGAATCGGAAGAAGGCCCCTTTCTAACGGAAGAACGCAAGCTACTGGAGTCGATCGCTACCCGTCTGGGACAGCATCTGCTCTTTCTGAAACTCAAGCAGGTATTTAACAAATGGGAAACCGCCAAAAAAAGTATTTCTCAGGCCAAGTCCGGCGAATGGCAGGTCATCCTGGAACTGCTGCGTCGCACCGATCCCGACCTGTTCATCCGCATTTCGCGTAAAATGCTCAATCTGCTTATCTGGAAAGGAGTGGAAGAAGCCGAAGAGTTGCTTCAGCAATTCAATCCTTATGCCCGCTATAATGAAGATGAGGTATTGGGAGAATCCAATATGCCTCTGGAAAAGCTGGTTTTCGGCGATATTAATGTATTGAGTATGAAAATATTCGATGTGGCCAGGGAACATTTTAGTGACGCGGATATTTTAACCCGTATTCAGAAATGGATGCAGGAAGACAAAACCAGCTTTCTGGTCAGAGCTACTGCTAATTTCGACACTTCTCTCGACGAAATTTACGAAGCGTTACGTCGTTATTATCAAATCAATCCCATCGGCATGGAACTGGCTCCTTCTGTGAAGATCGGCGTGCGGGCCTCCTTAATCAGACGAATTTTCACCGACCAATTACAGTTTATCGACATCGCCAAGCAATATATCCGGGTGGCCGATTTTTACGAGCTTATGAAACGGATGATTTTCCCAACCGGAAGCCATGGAAAATTGGGTGGTAAAAGCGCCGGGGTTTTTCTGGCTTACCGTATCTTACGCGCCTCTGAACATTTTCACGATACGTTCCGCAACGTTAAAACTCCTAAAACCTGGTATCTGACCTCCGATGCCATGATTCTCTTCATGCATTATAACAATATGGAAGAGATCATGGAACAAAAATATAAAAACATAGACGATGTAAGACGAGAATATCCGCATGTGGTGCAACTATTCAAGAATTCACATTTTCCGGCTGAAATTATTAAAGGCCTTTCGGTGGCATTGGATGATTTGGGTGATAACCCGATCATTGTACGAAGTTCCAGTTTGTTGGAAGACCGCATAGGGTCGGCTTTTTCCGGAAAATACAAAAGCCTTTTCGTTGCGAATCAGGGTAGCAAAACGGAACGTCTCGAAGCCTTAATGGATGCGATTGCCGAAGTGTACGCTTCCACTATTGCCCCGGATCCCATCCAGTACCGGGCGGAACGGGGTTTGCTGGATTTTCATGAAGAGATGGGAATCATGATTCAATCGGTAGTCGGCCAAAAAATAGGGCCCTATTTTCTGCCGGCTTTTGCCGGGGTAGCTTTTAGTAACAACGAATTCCGCTGGTCGCCCCGCATTAAGCGGGAAGACGGCCTAATTCGCCTCGTCCCGGGTTTGGGTACACGAGCAGTCGACCGATTGAGTGATGATTATCCCCTTTTACTGGCTCCCGGCCAGCCGGGACTCAGGGCCAATGTCAGCCCTGACGAAATTATGCGCTACTCTCCCCATAAAATTGATGTGGTAAATCTGAATACCCGTCGTTTTGAAACCATGAATATTTCGGATCTACTGCATGAAGTGGGCAACCGGTATCCGCTCATTGAGAAACTCACCTCTATTGTGGGCCATAATCACTTTCGTCAACCGGGGTTTAATACAAACTTTACCGAGGCGGATTTAGTCTTTACTTTTGAAGGCCTGTTGAGGCAAACGGATTTTATCAAACAGATCTACCTGATTATCAGAGAGCTGCAAAATAAAATGGCGACTCCGGTGGATATTGAATTTGCCCATGACGGCCGTAATTTGTACTTACTGCAATGTCGTCCCCAGAGTTATTCCAAATCGGATATTCCGGCAGCGATTCCTGCAAACCTTCCCAAGGAACGTTTGCTCTTTACCGCGAATCGTTACATTTCCAACGGTCTAATCAAGGATATTCAATACATCGTTTATATTTCACCGGATCAATATACGGCCATTGACAATTTGGATGATCTGCGTATGATCGGCAGGATCGTGGGGCAATTGAACAAAAAACTGCCCAAAAGGAAATTTATCCTGATGGGTCCGGGCCGGTGGGGCAGCCGCGGAGATATTAAACTGGGAGTCAATGTTACCTATTCCGATATTAACAATACCGGCGCTTTAATCGAGATTGCCCGCAAAAAGGGCAACTATGTTCCGGACCTATCTTTCGGAACTCATTTTTTTCAGGATTTGGTGGAAGCTTCTATTAAATATTTACCGCTTTATCCGGATGAAAACAGCGTCTCTTTTAATGATTCTTTTTTCGAACAAACCCCGAATCTTCTAAACAAATGGCTTCCGGAATACGCCCGTTTTAATAAAGTTGTGCATTTAATCGATGTATCCACCGTAAGCAACGGTTTACTTTTTCATATTCTGATGAACGGCGAAGAGAATCGGGCCGTCGGGTTGCTGGCCCCGGCGGACAGTGAACTCTTAAGCGGAGAACCCGATAAAAAAAGCTCTTCTACTCTTACTTCGGAACCATGGCAATGGCGTATGCAAATGGCCGAAAAGATTGCTGCTCAACTGGATGCCGATCGTTTTCAGGTGAAGGAATTCTATGTAACCGGAAGCACCCGGAAAGCCAAAGCCGGTAACGGCAGTGATATTGATCTGCTAATCGTTTTGAAAGGCCGGGGGGAAAAAAAAGAAGCCCTGCAAATCTGGCTGGAGGGCTGGAGTTTGGCTTTGGACGAAATCAACTATTTGCGAACCGGATTTAAATCCGGTGGCTTGTTGGATGTTCATTTCATTACGGAAGAGGAGCTGGCCGTTTCGGCAGAAGCCCGACAAATTATGAGTCAATTGAAAACGGATCGAATATCTCCGCTAACCCTTGGAACTGCAAACTGATCATGCACGAACAAAACAGCTTTACATCGGAACATGCTTTCAGATATAATATAATTCCGGCTTTCGGTTTATTGGTACTGGCCGAAGTTTTGGTTCTGTTCTCTTTTTACAACCGATCTTTGTACCTGACTCTATCCGCTCTTTGCACTATCCTGGCCATCCTCCTGGTCATCCGTTATATTAAAATTGTTCGCTCCGACCTGCAAAATCTGCACAATAATGCCCGGCACGACAGGGAAAAACTGAATGCCGCCGAACGAGCCTTAAACAACCGTCTTAAAGTGCACCAGGATGTGGAACTGGCCTTGAAGCGTACCGAGAAATTGTTGGAACAGTTCTGGCAAATTTCACCCGACGGTATGCGCTTAATGGATAGCAAGGGAACCATTCTGCAAGTAAATGATTCGTATTGCCAAATGGTAGGACTACCCCGTGAACAATTGGAGGGCTACCCTTTTACCGTCGTGTATGAATCGGCCATTCGGGAAAATATGATGCAAGATTATCACAAGCATTTGAGAGATGATCAGATTTTCCCTCACCAGGACGGAAAACGGAGATTATGGAACGGACAGGAAGTCTGGCTGGAATTTTCCAATTCTTTTCTGGAAATGCCCTCTTCCTCTCCCCTGTTATTAAGCGTCATTAAAGATATTACCCATCGGAAACAGGCGGAACTCAATCTGCAGAAGAGTGAAGAACGTTTTCGCCTACTTTTTAATCATGCCAATGATGCCGTCTTTGTCAACCATTTGCTGCCTAATCTCAAGTTCGGTCCCTTTCTCGAAGTGAATAAAGTGGCCTGCCAGCGTCTGTTGTATTCCCATGAAGATTTTTTATCTCTCAACCCGTATTCTATTATACCCAATCAATATTATGATCGTCTTTCGGACATTCTGGATCAACTGGAAAAAGAACACCATGCCATTTACGAGATGGAATTCTTACGGAAAGATAACCGGGCCATTCCGGTGGAAATAAGTGCTCTGCTGTTCGAATATAAAAACAAACCAACCATTCTATCCATTGCCCGCGATATCACCCAACGCAAGCAGGCCGAACAACAATTAAAAAGGAGCAGCCGGCAACTGAGGAATCTGGC
Organism: Calditrichia bacterium; assembly: GCA_026983775.1. Taxonomy (GTDB): domain Bacteria; phylum Calditrichota; class Calditrichia; order Calditrichales; family Calditrichaceae; genus JALSTK01. The sequence goes on along the minus strand of JALSTK010000117.1, from coordinate 88,612 downwards.
TTCACGCATTCAACGTATCCGGGAAGAAGAACGGGCAGTGATCGCCAGAGAGATCCATGACGAATTAGGACAGGTGCTGACCGTATTAAAAATCCAGGTTTCACTACTGGGCAATAAACTGCAATCCTCTTCGGAAGATATTCATCAACGCATAGGTAAGATATCAGATTTTATTGATCAAACCGTGGAATCGGTGCAGCGCATCAGCGCCAAGTTACGCCCCGGTATTCTGGATGAATTAGGTCTGGGGGCGGCCATCGAATGGCAAGCCCAGGAGTTTTCCAAAAATAGCGGAATCGTCTGTAAATGCTCTTTGCTTAAAGAAGATATGCAGATCGATGCCGAAAAGGCAACGGCGATTTTTCGTATCTTTCAGGAAGCGCTAACCAATGTTGCTCGCCATGCTCAGGCCGAACGGGTATCCGTATTTTTACGAAGGGAAAATCAACATTTGATTTTAGAGGTGACCGATAATGGCCGGGGTATTACCCGCTCTCAGATAGAAGACCCCCGCTCACTGGGCATTCTGGGAATGAAGGAACGCGCTTTGATATTCGGCGGCAGAGTCAGCATCCATGGCGTTGCCGGTAAAGGAAGTAATGTAAAAGTGGAAATGCCCCTGGAAACTTGAAAGAGGTTTTGGAATGATTCACATCTTAATCGCAGACGACCATGCTATTGTTCGCGAAGGACTTAAACAAATCGTAGCCGAAGAATCGGATATGAAGGTTACGGGGGAAGCGGGGACCATCGGCGCATTGTTCGATCTTTTAAAAAAAGAAAGCTGGGATATCATTATCCTGGACATAAATATGCCGGATCGTTCCGGATTGGATGCCCTTAAACAGTTACGTCTGGATTATCCGCAGACGCCCATCCTTATTCTCAGTATGTATGCCGAAGAACAGTATGGCATGCGTGCCCTGAAGGCCGGTGCGGCCGGTTATCTGAAAAAAGTAAGTGCCCCGGATGAACTGGTCAATGCCATTCGTAAAATCGTCGGCGGGCACCGCTATATCAGTCCTTCTTTGGCCGAGCGCCTGGCCGATTCCCTGGAAGCCAAAGAGCCTTTACTTTTGCATGAAGCCTTATCCGACCGGGAGTACCAAATCATGTGTCAGATCGCTTCCGGTTTGTCTGCTGAAAAAATCGCCGCTTCCCTGGCCATCAGCGTTCATACCGTATATTCCTATCGCAATCGCATCCTGGAAAAAATGCACTTAAAATCCAATGTGGAACTAACCCGATATGCCCTGCAGTACAAACTGATCGATGTCTAGGCTCCATCCAAACCGCAATACGCTTCGCACATGAGGGAGAGCCCTTTTGAATCTTGGGTTGTAGTAATTTTTATTACACAGATTTCATATATTCTACTATTTTTTTTGTATATCTCCTTTTGTAAGATATTGATGTAATTCCGCCAAGATCTGTTGGCTGTATAAATACACACTATTTGTGGAGGTTTCTAATGAGTGACTTTGTAAAAAATTTCATGGCTGACCTGAAAGCCAAAAATCCCGATCAGCCTGAATTCCATCAAGCGGTCGAGGAAGTACTGGAATCCCTGAGTATCGTTTTGGAACGTCATCCTGAGTACCGTTCTGCCAAGATTATTGAGCGGATGGTTGAGCCGGAACGTCTGATTATGTTTCGTGTACCCTGGATCGATGATCAGGGTGAAATCCAGGTTAACCGCGGATACCGGATTGAGATGAACAGTGCCATCGGTCCTTACAAAGGCGGACTGCGTTTTCATCCTTCGGTTAATTTAGGTATTCTGAAATTCCTGGCTTTTGAACAAGTATTTAAAAACAGCCTGACTACTCTGCCCATGGGCGGTGGAAAAGGCGGTTCCGATTTTGATCCCAAAGGTAAAAGTGACAACGAAGTCATGCGTTTCTGCCAGAGTTTTATGACCGAACTCCATCGCCATATCGGCCCGGATACGGACGTTCCTGCCGGTGATATCGGTGTGGGCGGACGTGAAATCGGCTACATGTTCGGTCAGTACAAACGGTTGCGCAACGAATTTACCGGCGTTCTTACCGGAAAAGGTCTGAACTGGGGCGGCTCTCTGATTCGTCCGGAAGCAACCGGTTACGGATCCGTTTATTTTGCCGCAGAGATGCTGGCAACACGCGGCGAAACCTTCGAAGGAAAAACCTGCCTGGTTTCGGGTAGCGGTAATGTGGCTCAGTACACGGTTGAAAAATTATTACAGTTGGGCGCCAAACCGGTCACCTTGTCCGATTCCAGCGGTTACATCTATGATGAAGAAGGCATTACAAGCGAAAAACTGGAATTCGTCATGGAACTGAAAAATATTCGCCGCGGCCGGATTAAAGAATATGCCGAGGAATTCAAAAGCGCTGTTTATACGCCGGTCGATCCCAAACTGGATTATAATCCGCTCTGGAATCATAAAGCCGACGCCGCTTTCCCAAGCGCAACTCAAAATGAAATTAATGCCAAAGATGCCCAGCATCTGGTAGACAACGGAGTGAAAGCCGTTTCGGAAGGCGCTAATATGCCGACCACTCTGGACGGGGTAAAAATCTTTTTGGACAATAAAATCCTTTATGGTCCCGCCAAAGCGGCTAATGCCGGTGGAGTAGCGGTTTCCGGCTTGGAAATGTCTCAGAACAGCCAGCGTCTGCCATGGACACGTGAAGAAGTTGATCAAAAGCTGCATAATATCATGAAGAGTATCCACAAGACCTGTGTAGATACAGCTGAACGGTTTGGCACACCCGGCAACTATGTGAACGGCGCCAATATCGGCGGTTTCTTAAAAGTTGCCGACGCCATGCTCGATCAGGGTGTTGTTTGATGTCCTCCCGTTAAATCATACTTACACCCACCAGCCCGGGGAAACCCGGGCTTTTTTTATGGCATATCTTGTGGATTACTTCTATCCTTCCTATCTTTATCAAAAAAGAATTTAGAAACGGAATTCATATGAAAACAAAATCCGAATTTATCAAATCTTTCAAAGGCCGTGATATAAATGCTCAATTCCAGAGTTTTCAGAATCTCATGCGCTATCGCATCCGAGACCTTCTTGTCGTTTCCAGTCTTTACGACCTGTATGTTTTTGAAGAGGACGGTCGTCTTTATGAATTGATTCGTGATGAATATAAGGGTTTAAACCTTAGCCATTCCCCGGAAATCACCCGCGTTTCCACAGGAAAAGAGGCCCTGGAACTGGCAAAAAATGAAAAACGCTATGATCTGATCATTATGACCCAGCATATCGAAGATATGCATCCAACCAAACTGGCCAGACTCATTCGGGAAAAAGGCCATACCATACCCATCGTCCTTTTGGCTTATGACAACCGTGAACTTTCCCAATTGGAATCATACTGGGATATGACCGTATTCGACCGGGTCTTTATCTGGACCGGTGACTTTCGATTGATTATCGCCATTATTAAATATTTTGAAGACCGGATGAATGTGGAGCACGATTCCAAAACCGTAGGCGTGCAGTCCATTATTTTAATTGAAGACAGTGTCCGTTTTTACTCCGCTTATCTGCCCTTATTGTATACAGAAGTCCTTATTCAGGCCCAGCGTCTGATTATCGAAGGCATCAATCTTTCGGATCGGTATCTGCGTATGCGGGCCCGTCCCAAGGTCTTGCTTTGTACCTCTTATGAAGAAGCCTGGTATTACTTTAAGAAATATAAAGAACTGATCCTGGGAGTGATTTCCGATATCGACTTTTGGCATAAGGGTCAGCACGACCCCAAAGCAGGACTGAAATTTGCCCGGGCTGTGAAGAAGCGATACAGCGATATTCCGATTTTGCTTCAATCCAATCGTGCCGAGAACGAACCGTTGGCTTATAAGGTGGGTGCTTCCTTTTTATTAAAAAACTCACCGACTCTTTTACATGAACTACGAAAATTTACGATCTCAAGATTCGGATTCGGAGATTTTGTTTTTACAACGGCCGATGGCAAAGAGGTCGGTCGGGCCGGAGACCTTCCCTCTTTTGAAAAGATGCTGAAAACCGTTCCCGATGAATGTATCCAATACCATGCCGAGCACAATCATTTCTCTAATTGGCTAAAGGCCAGAACCGAGTTTGCCCTGGCCGATAAGTTACGACCTCGTAAGGTATCGGATTATCAATCCATTCAGGAATTACGTGACGATTTGGTTTCTTCCCTGCGGGCCTATCGTAAGGCGCGACAACGCGGAAAAATCACAGACTTTAACAAAGATTCTTTTAATCCCCAAAATGATCTGGCCAGAATCGGCGGCGGTTCATTGGGGGGAAAAGCACGCGGCCTCAGTTTTGTGAATACCTTGATTAATAATTACAATATTTACAACAGCTTCGAAGGAATTCTTATTCGCATCCCACCGGGTATTATTATCGGAACAGATGTCTTTGATACTTTCATCGATGAGAACGATTTACGTAATTTTGCCTTAAATACCAATGATGATGCCCAAATCACCCAGCGCTTTCTCGATGCTGAAAAATTTCCCGATGATATTCGCCGGCAGCTTCGAGAATTTCTGGAAATTGTAAAAGAACCCCTGGCCGTACGTTCCTCCAGCTTGCTGGAAGATTCCCAATACCATCCCTTTGCCGGAGTGTACGAAACCTATATGATTCCCAATCATCAAGCCGATTTGGACCTTCGTCTCGAACAATTACTCAATGCCATTAAGCGTGTGTATGCTTCTACCTTTTACCATGGCACGAAAGATTATATCAGAGTAACCTCCTATCGTCTCGAAGAAGAGAAAATGGCGGTCATCGTTCAAAAGTTGGTGGGTCAGCGTCACAACAACCGTTTTTACCCGACCTTCTCCGGGGTTGCCAAATCCTATAATTTTTATCCCATTCCCCCTCAGACTTCCGAAGACGGCATAGCTTCTGTAGCTTTGGGTCTCGGTAAAACCGTAGTAGACGGAGGCAATACCGTCAAGTTCTCTCCGAAATATCCCAATCACTTAATTCAGTTCTCTTCTCCACAGAAAGCCCTGCGCAATGCCCAGCATAAATTCTATGCTCTGGACCTGGAAGCAAGCCCGGATAAAAGCTGTGTAACTCATGATATCTGTGTAAAACTGTATAGTCTGAAAGCATCTGAAAAAGATAACACCTTGTTTTATGTTGGTTCCACCTATTCACATGAGAATGATACGATCTATGACGGCATTTCCAGACCCGGGGCACGGATCGTAACCTTTGCCCCGGTATTAAAACATAAAATCTTTCCCTTATCTCAGATATTGGAATTACTGCTTGATCTGGGTAAATGGGGTATGGGAACCCCTGTTGAAATTGAGTTTGCCGTAAACCTGTCCGTGCCTGCCGGTACACCGAAGGAATTCGGTTTCTTACAGATGCGTCCCCTGGTTTTAAAACGTGAAGAAGAAGTTTTGCATATTAAAGTAAGCAATAAAAATCACCTTATTTGCCAGAGTCCGCAGGTGCTGGGACATGGTATCATAAAGGATATTCAGGATATCGTGTATGTAGATATTCAGACTTTCGAACGGTCCAAAAGCCATGAGGTAGCCCGAGAGGTGGGACAATTGAATGCCAAATTGCAATCGGCCCGGAAGCCCTATCTTTTGATCGGAGTGGGCCGGTGGGGTTCTCTGGATCCCTGGTTGGGAATTCCTGTGAAATGGGACCAGATCTCCGGAGCCCAGGCGATCGTTGAAACCAGTTTTAAGGATTTTATGGTGGAACCTTCTCAGGGCTCACACTTTTTCCAGAATCTCACTTCTTTTATGATCGGCTATTTTACGGTCAATTCCTTCAAAGAGCGGGGCTTTATCGATTGGGACTGGCTCCGCGCTCAGCCCGAAGAGGAAACTTTGCAATATGTGAAGCATATTCATTTAAACAAACCTATTCTCATAAAAATGAATGGACGCAATAATCAGGGAATTATTCTAAAGCCCGATTGGGAATCATGAGAGAAATGAGAATCACGCAAATACTCATTCCGCTGCTTATCCCGCTTTTGTTAAGCTCCTGCGATACCCGCTACTGGGGATCACGGTTAACCGGTGAACAACTGACCGAAACGGTACAAACCGTGTCATTCCCGTGCAAACGGGAATCCAGGAACGATCACACCACTCGGATCCGGGTCTGGATTCCCAATCAAGTTGGGAATGACAAGGTGAGGTGATTGGGAACGACATGGTACCGGCAGAGTGTGAGCATGGATTCCCAATCAAGTTGGGCCCGCCAAAGGACGGACAGGCCAGCCAAAGGACGGGCAGGCATGACAGGAGAGAATACGGCACTAACCGGTAGTATCTATGATCGGTTGTCCCGGATGAGTCTTTAAAATTTCGGAACCTTGCAATCTATTGAACGTTTTCCAATAAACTGTTTTTCCTCAATTCCCCGGCGAATAAAGTCATATTCGAATGAAATTGGTCAGGATAGCTGTAAATTTGTTTACGTGAAAATCGTTTATTCAATCTTTACTTTTACCGAATTCGAACGAACCGTCTGATCGGAAGCCAGTTCCAGTTCAAAGCTAAGCGTATATTCATTTTTTTGAACCAAATCATAGAATTCGGCATAAGGAGGACGAGAATCTACGGCCATAACCCAACCCAGCCGGGTCATATCAAATTGATACTTTTTCTGTTCACCGGGTGCGATTACAAAATTTGAGCTGGGATGATTCATAGACGATTTGTATAATGCCTCCTGATTATCCGCCATCAGATCAAAATAGGATTCGTAGGACGGCCCCTGCTGCATAGCATCTAATCTTAACGTGGCCAACAGGGTATGCTCCATACGTTCATCACTCACATTTTTCACAAACAGGTTAACTATAACCGGTTCCTCTTTTTTAAGCTGGCTCTTACTGATCTTTAACGAAAGCTGTAAACCGTTCGACGCCTTTCCCCAGGGCACAAGAGGTTCGGAATTTTTTTGGCAACTGAATAAAAAAACAAGTAAAACGATTGAAACGAAATAAGTGACTTTCATTTGATAGTCCTCCATAATAAAACCCACTTTCATCCGTATCTTATAAAGAAACCATGCCGATTGCAATAAAAAATTTTAAAAAAACTAAATCTGAAAAGTTCTGACCGGATTATGTCCTACGAAAAAGATGCTTCTGATTCACCGCTTTTCATCCACCCTCTCGCCCAATAGCCTGGTGACAAAACAAAACGATCACTACCAGTCTTCAAATTTGAATCTATTCGCTAAAATTGATACATTGCCGCTTCATTCGAAGAGTGGAAATAAAAACGATGGATGCCCAGAAAAAATACTATACCTATAATTTCTTTGCTTTTGTCTGGCATGGTGTATTTTTATATGTAGCCAATGCCTTTACCCAGATCACTACCGTTCAGACTTCGTTGATTTATCTACTGAGCGGCTCTTCCCTGCTCTCGGGATTACTTCTTTCAGCGAACCGTGTAGGTTCTATTGTACCGCAGATTTTTTTTGTGAACTGGGTGCAGCGCAGCAAAATCAAAAAACCCTTTTTAATTGCAGCGGTTCTGATTCGCGGCACGAGTATGGTCGCCATGGGTGCCTTGCTGTTCTTTGTCCATTCGCCTCATAGTTTACTCATTTTAACCCTTATTTTTTTCATTATGCTCATTTTTTTCCTGGCCGGAGGCATGGGCGATATCAGTTATTTCGCCGTTTTTTCCAAGACCATTGATCCTAAAAAACGGGGTAAAAATTTTGGTTACCGTTACTTCCTGGGAGGATTACTCGGACTGGGAGCCGGTTACCTGACCAAGCGTATCCTTTCCGGCCCAATGGTTTTTCCTCGAAACTATGCTCTGCTCTATTTATTCTCCGGCCTGGCCCTGTATATTGCCTGGGCCGGTTTTGCTTCGGTTAAAGAATTGCCCGGAGCCGACAAACGGCAATCGACTTCATGGTACGCCCATTTCAACCTGTTAAAAAATAATCCCAACTTCCTGCGTTTTATTTGGGTAGAAATTTTACTTTCGGGGATTGGAATCGTTCTGCCTTTGTATGTTATTTACGCCAAGAGTCAATTAAATCTACCGCTTTCATTGATCGGCCTTTTTGTAACGGCTCAAATTATAGGTGAAATTGTGGCCGGTCCAAGCTGGGGACGATTAGGGGATAAGAAGAATTTCCGTCTGGTTCTTTTTCTGATCGGTATGCTCAGCGCCGCCACACCTCTGGCCGCTCTGTTACTACCGATGATTCATCACTATTTATACATTTTGGTCTTCTTTCTGATCGGTATCACTTACAAAGGTTTGTCACTGGGCATCTCCAATTACCTGTTGGAAATCGCTCCCAAAAGCGATGTTCCGTCGTATGTCGCAGTAAAAAACATTTTACAGCTACCCAGTATCCTTTACCCTCTAATCGGGGGATTTTTGGTTAATTATATTTCCTATGCCTATGTCTTTATTTTTACCAGTCTGATGCTCAGTGCAGGGTCTGTTCTGGCCACCCGCTTATATTGTACTCGCTCGGTTTCAAAGGACCATTTGTCGTATAAACATTTATTCACGTAAGAGGAAAACTCATGAAAGCCATTCGTATTCACGCTCATGGTAACCGGCAGGTACTACAAATCGATGAGATGGATTATCCGCGCATAGCAGCCGATGAAGTGCTCATCAAAGTGAAATCTTCCGCCCTGAATCATCTCGATCTCTGGGTTCGCGAAGGAATTCCCGGGGTTTCATTACCGATGATCATGGGTAGCGATGCGACCGGTATCGTACAGAAGGCGGGTCGTATCGCAGCAAGGGACTATCCCTTTCAAAAGGGAGATGAGGTTATTACCGTTCCCATCCGTTCCTGCGGACATTGTGCATTTTGTTTATCCGGCCGGGAAAATTTGTGCCGGGAGTTCCATATCCCAGGTGAAAGCGTTCAGGGGGTGCAGGCCGAGTACATCTCCGTACCGGCCAAATACGTTCTGCCCAAACCCGGGTCTCTCGACTGGCATCAGGCGGCAGCCTTGCCTCTTGCTGCCATGACTGCCTATCACATGCTGATTCCCAAAGCAGGTTTAAAATATGGCGATTGGATTTTGATATACGGCGCTTCCAGCGGCATCGGCAGCGCAGCCATTCAGATGGCCAAAGCGCTGGGTGCCACGGTTATTACAACCGTAGGGTCCGATCAAAAGCAAGAGGTGGCCCGGCAACTGGGAGCGGATTATATTATAAATTACAACAAACAGCCGGTGGGAAAGAGCGTCCTCCAACTAACCCAAGGCAGGGGAGTCGATGTGGTTTTCGAACATCCGGGGGCTAAAACGTGGAATGATTCGCTACGGGCCCTACGTAAAGGGGGTAAACTGGTCACCTGCGGAGCAACTACCGGCCCTCTGGTAAAAATCGACATCCGTTCTCTGTTCATCAAACATCAACAACTTATCGGATCGACTATGGGTACGCTCCATGATGTACTCCAAATCTTAAAGATGGTGGACAGAAAGCAGTTCAAACCGATCGTCAGTAAAGTTTTCTCCTATGAAGATATCAAAGAGGCTCATCGTTATTTGGAAGAGGGCGAACAATTCGGTAAGGTAGTCATCGATTTTTTCTAATTCGCCCAGTGGGTGCGAATCCGTTCTGCCCGGGACAAGATCCGATCGATTTCCGCTTCCTGTTTCTGATGCTCCTGCAATACCTGTGCTAAAGCCTGTTCACCCTGTCGCTTCAGGTCGATTTCGTTCTCTATGAGTTGCTCAATTTTATCTTCAGTATCGGAGAGAACCTTTTTATATTCATACAAAAAGGTACGATTATTATCCTGTAAGCGGTATAAAATATCGGCCCGTAGCCGCCCGCATTGGCGCTCCAGTTTCTGACGAATAAAATAACTGCTCTTCTTCTTTAACCAGTTCATAAAAAGAGAACCGGGAATAAATCCGGCCGCCCGGTTTTCGATCAGATCCAGGGTAACTTCCGCTTCCCAGGTGCGGTAGAAAAATCGGCTTTGGTAACGCCAGATGCTTTCCTGCAAATGTTTCAAATGACTTAGTTGAAAAAGGGTAGCCGAATATTGATAAAGGTCATTAATGATCGTCCAGGCTTCATTATTCAGATGTTCTATTTCATCTTCGTAACGTTTTCTTACCTGTTTTTCCATGATCAAACGGAACGGCTCGAAATGATCTATGATGAGCTGATTAATCTGCTCTTCAACCGCATCGATCAGCTTTTTATGATTCATGTTTTGATTCGCTGTCAGGAAGGATCCGATTTGATCCTGAATCCGCTGTATACTTTCTTTGAAAAATATTTTTACCCGCCGGTCATAGTACTCCATAATTTGGCTGCGCAACCCATCCAGCAAAAAGCGTAAACGTTGATCTTTACGCTGTAAATCCGAGGCGTATGTCTTGAACTTGTCCAGTTTTTCTTCGAGAGCTTCCAGAGAAAGAGTCTGAGCCTGACGATTAAGCTGTAATAAATTTTTCCACTCCTCACAAAATTTTATGATGCGCTCCGCATTACTAAGAATCAGCAGCCGCCCCCGATAATGAATCAAAAAATGGTGCAGCTGTTGTTCAAAACCGGCTAATCCGCTTTCCTTTAATTGCTTCTCTGAATGCGTTTTCTTTGCCTGCAAACCCTGTAGCGCAGATAGAGGGGTAATCTGTTGCTCGGAATGGTCGGATATGTCATTGAGAATTTTACGGTTAAAATCTAAAACCCGTTGTACCTCTTCCGCATTCAGATAATCTTTTTTGTTCAGAATAAAGAACACCTTCGGCACAACCGGCAGAATAATTTTAAGAAATTCCTGTTCCAGCTCCGTTAAGGGAGGATCGGCCGAAAACAAAAAGATAGCTGCATCCACATTGGGAATATACTCTTGTGTTAAGCGCGTATTATGCTGATGTATGGAACCGACTCCCGGTGTATCGACCAGAATCAGACCTTTCTGCAGAATGGATGCCGGATGAAAAACCAGTACCCGGTCTACTCCCTTCCTGTTGGCTGGATTTTCATTTTCAGTAACAAATCCGGATAATTCATTCAAGGCTGCGTCGCGGGATTCTCCTTCGTGAAAATGGATCCGGCAACCCGGGCGACTCCCATATCGGATTTCGGTAATTACCGCCGTGGCCGGAATGACGTCGGTAGGTAGTACTTCTTTCCCTAACAGGGCATTGATGAAAGTTGATTTTCCTCTTTTAAACTGGCCCAATATAACCAGACGAAAGCGCTCATCTTGCAAATTCTTCTGAATTTTTTCCAGAGCGGCGATCGATTCCGGATCCGATTGTATGGCCTTTAGTTGATCGGCCAGCAGAATAAGCTGCTGCTTGTCCTTTTCATTGGATTCAAGAAGATGGTTTTTCATGTATATATTCCTGTAATAAAAAAACTCCTGCTTTTGCAAAAAACAGGAGTTATCAGCCAGACGGCATTAAAGGTGAACCCCATCACCTGATAAATACAAACTGAATTATCCCGGGACACTCTCTCTAATGGAACAAAGTAACGGACCAGATAACCAACAGGCCCAGAAAAAAAATAAACAACCCCGTAGTTCGATCCCCGGAACGTTGATGTACCTCGGGCAAAAGATCGTCTGCAGCCACATGCAGAAATGTTCCGGCGGAGAAAGCGATTAAATAACCGATTACCATCCGACTGGTATGCTCGACCAGATAATAAGTAATAAAGGCGCCTATCGGTACCATCACGGAAAAGAAAGTCAGATACATTAATATACGTTGGATTGAATAATGCTCTTTAACCAAAATACTTACCAGGGATAAAGATGCCGGCAATTTGTGCAATACGACCGCTAAAAAAATTACAATTCCCAACCTGGGCACAACAATACCCGAACCAAGAGCCAGACCGGTGATCAGGCTGTGAAGGGATAATCCAAAAAACGCAGAAGTACCCACCGTATGGTACTCGCAATGCTCATGCGGACAGGGATGGGTCATTACAAACTTTTCCAGGATGTATAAGGTTAAAAAACCCACCAATACGGGTAGGCCCAGCCTGGAACCGAGGATACCCGCCGCGTCCGGAATCATATGTAAAAAAGAAGCGCCCAACAAGACACCGGCTCCGAAACTTATGAAGAGGTGAATCAGATGCTTATTCTCTTTGAAATATAAGGGTATCAATCCCCCGACCCAGGCCAGGATAATAATAAAAACCGAATAAATAATAAGTGTCTGAAGATGCGTATCCATAATAAATACCTGAATCTATTTTTTACAATGTTTCAATAAATACCTTTTCCTATCGAGTATTATCTTATCCTTTTATGAAAGCGGCGCTGTCTCTATTATTGACCGCTCATTGGCCCAAATGACAGAACCCATCGATCCTTTTAATTTTCATCTGTGTTTAAAATTTGTCATCTATAATTTAAAACATTTTTTCTTTGTTTGCTAATTAATGTTGGTTATCCCTATTGAATATGGAAATCATTTATTCCTCGAAAGGAACGAAGGATAATGAAATTCCGGCCATGCCAAGATAAAAGAAAAATGGCTCTACCGGGTTTTTTGTAAAGCCGTATATTAATGAAGATTGATATAAGGAATTAAACAATTTTTTATTGTTTTATTATTCTTGTATATAAAAACAATAGTATCCGAAGGATACTAATATGAGTAGCCACAGGCTTGGCCTGTGGTAAAGCGGAAAAAGAGAGCGCGACGCTGAAGGCGTCGAATATGGAACACAGAGCGTTCTAACGAAATAGGTGACCCTATACATTGAAAGGCCTAGTTTATTTTACCGCTTTGTGGTAACCCTATTCGGTTGCATCTTGCCCGCAGGCTTCGCTCCTGCCCGGCGGCTGACGGGTGTGGCTACTCATATTGCATCACTTCGCGATGATTTGAGGATGCGGCGTTTAACCACAAGAATCCCGGTAGAGCCTATTATTTTTGAGGCATTGCCTGTCTTTGATTTTTTTGGTATGCTTCGTACGCTTTCTTACCATTTTTATAGAGTTGCATCAAATGGCGTTTAAAGACGAATTCCTCATCATCGGCTATTTCCGGGTTATAATTACGCAAACGGCGCCAGAGAATTTCCTCTGCGTCGGCATCATTCTTCAAATCGGCAAGAATCGCTGTGAATAAAACATTATCCAGCCCTAAAACGATACGTTCATCATCAAAAATTTTTATTTTAAACGGCTTAAGTGTTTGGCATGAACAAGCCATAATACCCGTTTCTCCCCTTAAACTAAAATGTAATTGCTATAAAATATACACCGCCTAAAACAACCAAAAACCCGGAAAAACGACGTATAACGATCATCTTTTTGCTTGAATTGGTCCATTTCAGATACTTTTGAACAACCTGAGTTAAAGTACCTGCGCTGATGATCACCGTACACTGTCCGAAACCGAAGGCCAGAATAAGGAATAAAGTTTTTAGCCAAGCCGCCACAGCCATCGTAAAAACGACTCCCAGCACGGGAGCCATATAAGCAAAAGTACACGGCCCCAGCCCGACTCCAAAAATCAATCCGAGAAGAAGAGCACCGGCTACTCCGCTTGTGCCTGTTCTTAATTGTAATTCGTTCCACTGCAGAGGAATCAAATCCATTAAATATAATCCCATAATAAAGAAGATGGCAGCCACCAGATAATTACCCCCTCCCCCGACATCACCGACCAATCGACCCATGGAAGCGGTAATCAGGCCGATAAGGGCGACGGATATTAATATTCCAACTGCAAATACAGTCGATAAAAAAAAAGACCTTTTTACACCACTCACTCTTTGCCCGCTGATGTAACCAATAATCAGGGGTATACTGGTCAGATGACAGGGACTGAGTAAAATACTGAAAATTCCCCAGGAATAAGAGGCCAGTAATGCTATTATGAAGGAAGCATTCATGGCCAGGGTCAATTGATTAAACAACTGGTGTATCATGAATTATCACCGTTTTTTAATGTAAGCCCTCGAACCTGAAGCAATTTGTCTATTTCATCTTCCGGGAAAAATCCTTCATGCCTAAAAAGTTCGTGACCCTGCTCATCCAAAAAAATCTGTGTGGGAATGAGACGTATCTTATATTCAGAAGCATAACGCTTCTGATCGGTTTGCCAGACATCATAAAAGATAATGTTAATTTGATCCCCGTATTTTGTTTTTAGAGAACGCATGACGGGTTGCATCATCCGGCAGGGTACACAATTCACCGAACCCAGCTCAATAAAAGTAATTTTTACTTTTTCATTTTTTGCTTGCTGCGAAGTCTTCGGGAGCCGGAAAAGCCTTGATTGCATCTTTTTATTCGATTTCCGGGTATAGGTAGTTGTATTCCTATTCGGCCTTTTTTGACAGGCCATCTCAACTAAAAACAATCCGATAAAAATAAGCGGTATTAATTTTTTCATTATTATTTATCTCCGGTTTATATGAATACTTCATTAATCTTTCGCTTCGGCAGGTGACTTTATCCGGCCGCTTTATCTTCCTCCATGTCTGGAAATTAAAAATATTTCTTCCGGAACTTCAGGGCAATATCGACCAGAATAATTAAAACCGGCACCTCAACCAGGGGACCGATTACCGTGGCCAGCGCAGTCGATGAATTAACCCCGAACACAGCCACAGCCACGGCAATAGCCAATTCGAAGTCATTGCTACCAGCGGTAAAAGCCATAGTCGTCGTTCTCTCATAAGAGGCGCCCATGCGTCTGGCCAGAAAGAAGGTGGCGAAAAACATAATAACAAAATAGAAAGTAAAGGGAAGGGCTACGCGCAGAACATCCATGGGTAATTCTACTATTTTTTCACCTTTTAGCGAAAACATGACAAAAATCGTAAACAATAAAGCAAACGGAGTTAAAAGAGAAATTTTGGGGACAAATTTTTTGAAATACCAGCGGTCTCCCCGCCATTTGCGAAAAACGAGGCTGGAAATCAAACCAGCCGCAAAGGGAATGCCCAGATAAATGAGTACCGTTTTGGCGATTTCTGCGATGGAAACGTTGACTTCTATACCCTTCAAACCAAAGAAAGTGGGCAGCACGGCAATAAATACATAGGCATAAACAGAATATAAAAAAACCTGGAAAACGGCATTGAAGGCAACCAGACCCGCCGCCAGTTCGGAATCCCCTTTTGCCAGGTCGTTCCATACCAGCACCATAGCAATACACCGGGCCAAACCGACCAGGATAACACCTACCATCATCGCCGGCCTGTCCGGTAAGAGCAGAATGGCCAGGAAAAACATGACCAACGGCCCCACAATCCAGTTCTGTACCAGAGAGAGCGTTAAAAGTTTCATATTTTTAAAAACAAGCGGTAATTTCTCGTAACGCACTTTAGCGAGGGGTGGATACATCATCAAAATCAGACCCACGGCAATCGGAAGATTCGTTGTACCTGCTGAGAAGCGATCCCAGAATCCGGAAATCGACGGGATTATATAACCGATCAACACCCCGGTAAACATGGTGATAAAAATCCACAATGTAAGATAGCGGTCAAAAAAAGATAAACGCTTTCTAACTTGTCGCTCCATAGATACCTCACTACTCAAATACATGTTTTAACAGTAAAATGATTCGGATGAAACTTGGGTTATTTTCTTTTATACACCATGCCCTACATATCCCCGAAAACCAGGCCGGCTAAGATTGAAAAGCCGCAAATCAAAATGATATAAGTGAGGGCCTGCTTTTTACCCATCAGTTTAAAAATAACGATCATACTGGGCAAACTCAGAGCATTGCCGGTGAGGAACAAGGTTAAAGCCGGACCGCGGGCCATGCCCATTTTCATCAGTGTTTGAATGATGGGCACTTCGGTTAAAGTGGCAAAATACATCAGGGCACCGGAAACGGAAGCGACGGCATTCCCAACCAAATTATTTTCCCCGACCGAAACCTGAATCCAGCTGTCCGGAATAATCACATCGATCATCCCGGCGATAAAAATACCTATAAATAAATAAGGCAATATCTTTTTAGTCAGGTCCCATGTTTCCTCTACCCATTGGTAGTTATCCTCTTTCTGATATTTAAAAAACACCTGATACAGAAGAAGAAGCAAGAGAGCCCCGCTTAAACCCCATTTAATCACAGTTGGAATATGTAATCCCAGGACTATTAGAATGGCTAATTGTAATGTCAGGAACAAAATAATTGTCCCGTTACTATAGGGCTTTTCGTCTTCCATACTCCTTACAAATCCCTTAGAACTTTTGGCATCATGTTCATGGAAAATAGCCCCCATCATCAGGCCGACTATAATGGCAATGATAATGGAAGCAATCAGGCGGGCAAAGGCAAAATCCCATCCGACGGCATTGCCGGTAAGAAAAATAGCGGTAACATTAATCGCCGGGCCGGTGAACAAAAAAGCTACGGCCGGACCGATTCCCGCTCCCCGCTTGTAAATACCGGCGAACAACGGCAGAATGGTACAGGAACAGACTGCTAAAATTCCACCGGATACCGATGCGATGGGATAAGCGATATATTTTTTGGCTGTTGGTCCAAGCAGCTGTAAAATACTATCCTTTTTTACAAATACGGCGATAGCCCCGGCAATAAAAAAGGCCGGAACCAGACAGGTTAGCACATGTTGGCGGGCATATTCTTGAAGCAGGGCTAACCCGGCGGTAAGAGCCTGAGCCACTACACCGGAATGCACCGGCGTAAAATAAAACGTTAAAAAGAGAACAACCAGCAGGAAAAATTTCTTCCATTCATCATTCCAGGCTTCGCGTAGTTTTAATACCCGTTGCATATTACGTACTTCCTTAATCCTTCTTTTCAGCTAATCTTTTTAGGATTATATTTTTTTGATGATTCGGTTCAGAAGGGCCGCCAAAAAACCAAACAGAGCTATTCCGAGAAAGCCGATATTCTATTTTTTAAAGTAGCCGGAGTCATCAGCTTACCCTGCATAATTAATTTACCGTTAAAACCCAAACCGGGCGTACGCATCACGCCGACCTCCAATAAAGCGTTCAGGTCTTCAATCTTTTCCACTCTGATTTCGTGATCAATCTCTTTAACAGCTGTTAAAGCTACTTGATAAAGTTTCTCGCAACTTGCACAACCGGTTCCGTAAATCTGTATTGATTTTACCATTGGTCTCTCCATCTGATTATCGGTTTTACTTTACGAATCTTTTATATTCTTTTAAGGCTCTTCCCAGCCAGGATGGCGCTTTATATCAGTCTAAATCAAAAAAATATTTCCGGGTAATCAATCTTTTATGATAAAAAATGAGCTTCATAAAATTTTTTAAAGTCACGCCGTATCTCATCCCGTACCCGCCTGAATTCAAATAAAATTTGTTCATCCGTACCCCTTGCCTCCGCCGGATCGTCAAATCCGATATGCAGACGGTGCCGCACGTTACCCGTGAATACAGGACAAGCCTCTTTAGCACTGTCACAGACCGTAATTACATAATCAAAAGCCGTTTGTATGAATTGATCCACCCTCTTTGGCCGGCTGTTGGAAATATCGATTCCTATCTCCTTCATGACCTGAACCGCCCGGGGATGAATCGTAGCGGCAGGTTGGGTACCGGCCGAATAGATTTCTAAATTCGGATCAAGCGATCTCAAATAGGCTTCCGCCATCTGGCTGCGACATGAATTTCCCGTGCATAAAATTAAGATCCGGCTCATTATTTGCCCTTTTGTTTTGATCGTCAATAAAAATGAATCCAGACTGTTCGAACGAACCGCTTTCTATAAATTTAGATACCGCAAACAGCACTGGTGTCAATCTGCTCTACCGTGGCCGCATCCGATTTGATTAGCGGTTCTTCGGGAAGAGATTTGGCCAGTAAACTTAAAAGCTGATCCAAATACCTTTTATCGGGAGAATGGTTCAGCGCATAAAAGACCCATTTGCCGCGTTTCTCATTCTCTATTAAACCGGCATCATGTAAGAGTGATAAGTGTTTGGACACGGTGGAACTGGCTAATTTCAATACCGACGTAATCTCACAAACACAGAGGGGACGAATCTCAAGCATCTTCACAATTCGCAGCCGGTTCGGATCGGATAGAGCTTTGAATGCTTTAATGAACTCTTTCATATACTTCCTCATTTCGTTAATTGACGAAATATAAAAGCGAATCAAAAACAAGTCAACTTTTTTAATAAGAGATGGCCCGATAATTAATTTGTCAAAAACACCGGGAGCCGAAAAATAAGGCCGCATTCTCACGCTACCGCTATTTCACTTCAACGGTCGGATGGGAATATTTCGAGAGCAAAACATCTACGCGATATTTTTAAGTACTTAAAGTTCTTATCCATATGTGGCACTTATCCTTTTGCTTTACCTGAAAATTATTTATCTTGACGAACAACGGTATGAGATTATTTATTGAGAAAGGCAGATAAACAAATTGACTTCAAATAAAATTTATCCCTCCGAAAACTGGCAGCGATTGCTTTCTACAGAACGGGAAAATCGTCAGGCGATTCAATTGTTTTTTCAATTAGCTGAACCGGACTCCCATGAAATCTGGCTGGATCTGGGATGTGGTCCCGGCTATTTTACCTTGCCCCTGGCTCACAGAGTCGCACAGATCTTCGCCGTGGATATCAGTAAGGAAATGCTGGCTGTCTGCCGTTCACGGGCCGAAGGAAAATCTATCCATACTATTAAATATTTGCAATCCGATGGTACCCGTTTAAATATAGAGAAGGAATCCGTTCATAAGGCCCTACTATCCGACGTCTTTCACGAATTCGATGATCGGCCGGCCGTAGTGCACGAGCTTTTTCGCCTTCTGAGACCCGGCGGCTCCGTGTTTATTATCGACTGGGAAAGGATGGCAATGGATTTCGGGCCGCCTTTAGATCACCGCTTGGATCGTGAGACCGTTATTACCGAATTTGAAGATAACGGCTTTAAATTTTACCAGGCTTCCTCTATGTATAAGGGAAAATATGTTTTGGTTTTCCGTAAATAACAAAAGGCGAGGTCGGAATGACTTCGCCTTTTGTTTACAACCGGGGAATGAATGACACGTAGAAATAATTTCCTTACTTGAGCAAAAAGAGTTTGCGAACCTGAGTTATTCCACTGCCTTTTAACTGGTAGAAATAGATGCCACCCGATAAATGGGACGCATTAAATTTTACTTGATAATCCCCTTTTTCCAGGTATTTATTTAGAAGTACGTGTACTTCCTGTCCCAATACATCATAGATTCTCAGTTTATAATTCCCGGCTTTATTTATCTTAAAACTGATTTGAGTACTGGGATTGAACGGATTCGGGAAATTCCGTAGTCCGGCAAAAGCTCTACCAGCAAAAGGAACTCTAACATCGGAACTCTGGCTCTCTCCTAAATCATAGTTGGCGCTGGTGGCAAAAACCGGAGGCAGCTGGTCTTTTTGTTCGGGAATGTAGGGGATACCGTCACCATCCGAATCACCGCCGGTTTCCCCGGTAGCCTGGGCTTCGGAAAGCTGCATACTATTACCCACTCTGGTAAAAAAACGAACGTAAATCGCAGGGGCATCCGGCTGACCGCCCACCAAATTAGCTTCACGCAAGGCGCCGGCTAAAACCGCAAAGTTAAACGGCGTATAAGTTGCAACCTTTTCCCCGAGGGTAGTGCGAAATCCCTGCGCAGAAGCTACATAATACTTCCTTTTCAAAATTTGATACGCCTGATTAGCAGCGCGTAAATAAATTCGTCTTCCGGTAACCTGATAAGCAGCATACAATCCGCGAACCGCACCGGCCTGGGAGGCAACGGATTTTTCCGATCGATCGACACCATGACCGAGTGTATATCCGTTAAAATAGGTGCCATTCCGGTCCCTCAATTTACGCAAGATAAAATTAGCCTGGCTAAATACGGCCTTGCGCGCCAGATCGGCCAAATCACTTCCGGCAAATTCTTCGATGAATTTTTCTAAACCCACGATAGTATATGCGGCATTAATTGTGGATATATGCCTGCCCTGCTCTACCGTTCCGTTATCGACCTCGACTCGATCCACGAAGGTACGGCCACGACGATTATAGTGCATATACAATACATTCTGTAAAATCACCTTACTGGCGCCTTTCATCAAATCATAAGGTCCGGGTGTCCCGCTTACCGACATGGCCGGAGGAAAGGGATCGCCGTCGAAGACCTCTTTGTAGGCCAAATGAGCCGCATCCGAACTATTATCCGGATCCATCATATTCTTGAAATTCAAAGTTCCCCATAGAATGGAAAACTGATCGAACAGATCACTGCCGGCATCGGTTACGGACATACCGTTTAAACGAGGCGGCAACATGGGAGCCACCGCACCTTCGCTAACGGCTATTTTATGCGGAAAATATTTCACTCCCTCGAAGGGATTATAGGTCATGGGGTTCACGGCACCGAGTGAAGAACCGTCGAATGCCAGGGCATTGAGCAGAAAGGCGACTTTGTTAATGGCCTCGGCCGTGAGCACCTGACCGATGAAGCCGTCCAAAGCATCGCCTCCGAAGTATACATCGTTGTTGGGATCGAAATGGGGATTATCCGCATAGTCCGGTGAAACGGTACCATCCGCATCAATACCGTTATCCTGACCATCATGGAAAGCACTTAGCATATCCTGAGCCCACAGGTATTGTTTCATCAAGGCCTGTCCCATGGCAGCGGGATTGAGCGTTTTATCCATTTTAGTCCGATCCCAACGAAGGGTTGAAAAATCTTCCCATGCAAAATGGTCGGCGTCCACGGCCTGAGGCAAATGCGGATCACCGGAAATAAATTCGGCAAACTGCGGCCAGGGATTTCCCGGCGGAGTATGGTTGGAAAGCATGGAAAAATGCATGATGGTTTTCATCAATTCATCATCTTCTTTAAATCCATTAGGCGCCATGGTAAATTTGCCGTCAAAATCATCACCTTCCATCGCTGCCATTTTACGGACGATCGGCGCCCACATCATATGCAGACCCATACCGGAACGGGAGATAATTGTGCCTAACTGATAACGTGAATACTCGTAGTTATCGATCCCCAGGGTATAGGCAATGGAATCGGGTTGATTGGCAACCATGGGGTCCAGATCATCCAGATTGTAACCCAGCGCCTCGGCATATGGCTCGCCGCTTTCGTTAATTTCATTGGCCAACAGCATTTGTTCTGCGGTATAGTACACCGATGTATTGGTGATTTGTACCTGCGACAAGGCCACCGAGGCCAACAGGGTTAAGATGAGAAAAAATTGTGATAGATGCTTCATAGAAACCTCCTTTGGGTGAATGAATTGAATTGGTTTTTAACTTCAGCCCAAAATAGGTCCTGCTAATGAGGGAATCCGTCAGCTCGCTGACAGTTTTGCGTTTTTTTAAAAATAATTGGAAAAAGAAGAGAGCTTATATAAAATTATCAACTATTTGATCGACTATGGTGCGAGAGCTTATGCGGATCGACAGGAACAATTTAAAAACCGATTAGCTACCTCTTCGCCTTTTACTTAGACAATTTGAAAAATTTTTCCGGATCGGGAAGAATAATATGTTTTCGGTTAAAATCGACAACGCCCTCCTTTTTTAATTCATTTAATATAGTGGAAACCGTTTGTCGTTTCAGTCCGGTCAACTCTCCCATCTCCTCATGCGTAAGGAAGTTGCGAATCAATAGTTCGTTCCCCACTCGTCGACCATATTGTTCACTCAGTTCCTTGATTAGCTCCATCACTCGTTGCCGGGCGTCTTTAAAGGTTAACATTTCCAGGCGATGGCGGAATTTTCGCAGCCGAAAACCTACAAATTTGACCAGCCCGATATTGAGTCCCGGACTATTGCGGGCAATTTCTTCGAAGCGATCTTTATCAATCGCACAGAGCAAACAATCATCCATACTCACTGCAATATCTCCGCGACGCTCTTCATCAAACAAAGCATTTTCTCCAAAAGGTTCACCGGCATTTACAATATCCATAATCATTTCCTGCCCATCCTCGGCAATGCGGACCAGCTTTACCTTTCCTTTCTTCAGAAAATAAATCGTGCGGGAAGGATCGTCGTTAAAGTAGATAACCTGTTTCCCGGGGATTGCGGTCATTTTACTGTTTTTATTGATCCTTTCCAGAACCGGTTTTTTAAGTTTTTTAAAAAGATTGATATTTTGAAGATGCCAGAGCTTTATCTCATTGGCCATTTTACCCTCCAGTGGCATTATTCGCTAACTAAGATACGAAGAAAGCGGAATAAAATAACATTTTTTTCTAACAGAAGGATCACAAAAAGATCAAAAATCCGAAATGGAGTCAGTCCCTATTCAGGAATCCGAACGGAATACCCAAAGTTCACTTAGTAAAAAATTGGAGACCATTCCGGCCAGTATACCCATTAAATTACCGATCAGGTAATCGATTCCCAGAAATGCAGTTACGCCCAGCAATACCAGATAATTAATTAATCCTCCCAACGAAGCGGATACATAATATTTCCAAAGGCGCTGTAAATAGGTATATTTGCGGTTGTTTCTGTTCTCGCTCCACGTGAAGCGATCGTTCCAGCTAAAATTATTAAAAATGGCAACGACAATAGCCATGGGAGAAGCAATCGTCAACGGTAAACTCAATTCCTTATGAGCTAACCAAAGTACAACAGAGTTAACCACGATACCCGACGCACCGATCAGACCGAATTTCAGAAAACGGACAAGAAACTTTTTATTTTTGAGGAGGATGATAGTTTTGAGCATAATAACAATAAATGGTTCTTACATGAATATTTTTGGTAAACGTATATTCAAACTTTTTTAAGAGCATAAGCGTATCGAAACAAGCCCACACATACTTCAGGTCGTTTTTATATTCCCGGCGGTCGGTAAATACATACAAAGCATCTTTTCCGGAAAGAGAATCCGGCTTACCCCAGATATCAAACTGCAGGGCCGGTCGACCGTAAATGTTCTGAGCATACGTCTCTTGCTGATCGGGGATATAAAACTTTAAAAGCGAGGCACTCTTGTAAGAATTGGCAAAGAGGAAGCATTTATTTTTACCGCCTTTTTCCTTCTGCAATTTATAAATACCCTGCGCGGCCGACTTCCAGCCACTCCATGTATTACCCTCACCCAGCGGAATATTCGGAATCAGCTGAATGGAATACAATAAAAGAACTAAGAACAAGGAAAAATACAACCCTGTTCTGAACCATAGAGAACGCAGTATGGATTTACGATAAAAAAGGCTTACCGCCAATGCCAGCCAACCCATATAAGCCGGTAGCAACCAATTCATCTTTACCAGAGAACGCAGGCTGACAAGCGTAAAACCACCGATTAAAAACAAACCGGTCAGATAATAATATAGATTATTTGATTTTCGTTCGCGCCAGATCGTTTTCAATTTAAATTGAATTTTTACGAAATAGACCAGTACCAAAGGAGTAAGCATTAATAACTGGCTGGCCAACAACTGGCCCAGATATTTACTTTGCACATGCCGTACATGCGAAGCCCGTTCAGTGAATTGAAAACCGAACGATACCCAGTTATGCCGGTCGTTCCAAATAAGAACCGGAGCAAAAACAATTATCATCAGCACTATGGCCAGATAGGGGTAAATCGTGCGAAACCATTTCCGCATACCCGGATCGACAAGCATAACCGTAAAAAAAGCCGGTAAGATGCCCATCATCGTATATTTACTTAATAGACCAAAACCAACAGCCAGCCCGCTATATATCCAGTAGCGCCTCCGCCCGGTATTTATGATTTCCTGGAAGAAGTAAATACTCAGCATCCAGAAAAAAATCAAAGGCGTATCGGGCACTATCAACAGAGCATACAGATGAGCAAATAGAGTTAGATTATACAATGCGATTGCCGAAATGGCCAAATGCTCGCTATTGGTTTCCGCATTCGAACATCTCGTAGCGCGCTTTACCGTTAGATATAAGAAGATATTGGTTGCCAACGACCAGAGCAGGGCCATGAATTTTACCCCAAAAACCGTATCCCCAAAGAGATGAGTACTTATCCAGATGGAATAGGCGGCCACAGGCGGGTGATCAAAATAAGATATGGCCGGATGCTGGGCATAGTACCAGTAATAAGCTTCCTGAGGCGTAATCGGCAAAAAATAAACATAGATCAATCGCAAAGCAGTCAACGTAAGCAGGAAAAACCATACTTTTTTAGGGATGTTAATCGACATAAGATGTTTTGAACTATTTCATTTTTATGATTAGATCGTCCGAATGACCCGGTACTGCCATAAAAACCGTGTACAAAATCAAGAATCGCACCATACTTTCTTTAATACAAAACCGGCAGTCACCAGGGTACATTCCCTGTTAATAACAAAAAATAAGTTTACAATCTGGATATTTAAATTGCAAGGCAGGTAGAATTTTCTGCTATGAAGATAATACATGATGAAGAATTTGACTCACCTGTTCCAATTTGAAAGGTTTTTGAAGAATCCCTTTGAATCCATATTCCTGGAAATTGGCCAGGACACTATCGGTTGAATAACCGCTGGCTACAATTCCAATCACTTCGGAGTCCAGTTTTAGTAACTCCCGAATTACCTCTTTACCCCCCATCCCGCCTGGGACCGTTAAATCGGTTATTACGGCTGCATATTTATTTCCCGATTCCAGGGATTTTTTATATAAAGTAACAGCCTCTTTCCCATCTTTGACCAATTCCGGTTCATAACCCAACACATGTAAAAAATTGGCCATTAAATCCAGGATATAGGGCTCGTCATCCATGACCAGTATCTTGCCCTGACCCTCTTTCAATTCGGGTTCGGCTTCATAGCTTTCTTCGAGCGTGCCGTCATAAGCCGGTAGATATACCGTAAAGGTTGTCCCCTTGCCCAGAGTAGATTGTACCGTTATGGTACCACCATGCTTTTCCATAATGGAATAGCAGGATGCCAGACCGAGGCCGCTTCCTTTATGTTTGGTCGTAAAGTAGGGATCGAATATTTTAGACAAATTTTCTTTGGGAATACCCACTCCCTGGTCCGTAAAAATAATTTTTACATACTTCCCAGCCGCCAGTTTTAAGTTTTTATTATTTTCTTTAATGATCTCATTTTTCGTCTGAATTTTAAAAATACCGCCATTGGGCATGGCCTGATCCGCGTTAATTGTCAGATT
The DNA here is from genome assembly GCA_026983775.1 of Calditrichia bacterium. Taxonomy (GTDB): domain Bacteria; phylum Calditrichota; class Calditrichia; order Calditrichales; family Calditrichaceae; genus JALSTK01. The sequence continues at coordinate 63,523 of JALSTK010000117.1, read as the reverse complement.
ATTAATAACCTGATTAATCTGTCCGGGATCTGCCGAAACAGGCCAGATATCATCATCACTGAAAAAAGCACTTTTTACATTGGAACCCCGCAAAGAAAAGTGAACCGATTCGATTAATTGATCATTAATATTAAAAACTTTTTTAACGGGTTCGCCCCCCTTGGCAAAGGTCAGAAGTTGATGAGTAAGGTTAGTCGCAGCCTGAGTTGCGGATTCGATCCCATTTAAATACTTATCGATTGACTGACCTTTTTTATGAACCAGGCGGGCCAACTGGGCATTCCCGAGAATTCCGGAAAGTATATTGTTGAAATCATGAGCCAGACCCCCCGCCAGCAAACCGATTGACTCCAGTTTCTGCGCTTTAACCGTTTCCTCTTCCATTTTCTTTTCAAGGGAAATATCACGAAAAACAAAAATATATCCGGTTAGTTGTCTATCTCTGTCAAAAATCGGAGCAATACTATAGGCGATCATTTTTTCACTATGATCGGAGAGGTTAACCAGAATAGCTGTAGCGGAGATAATAGATTGACTTTCATCCTGAAACATTTCCTTTAAGGATAGTTTAACCGGATTAAACGTTTTTTCGTCAATAATGTTAAAAACATCGTCAATAAATATTGTTGAATCCGTGGCGGAACCGAAGCCGGTTAAAGTCTTCGCAACTTTATTCATTAATATGACTTGCCGATTGGTACCTACCCGGATGACTCCGTCGGTGACGGCTGCTAACGTTATAGCAAGCTGATCTTTTTCTTTATGAAGTTCTTCCTGAGCTTGTAACCGATCTTTTATTTCTTTTGCCAGACGTGCATTCGATGCTTGTAAATCCGAGGTCCTCTCATTAATTAATTTTTCCAACATCAAATTTCTTTTACGTAATATTCTTTCTCTCCAGCGTACAATCAAATAGATAAGAAATACGGTTATCAAAATATATATAAGCCAGGCATACCAGGCCAACCACCAGGGGGTTGCAATCGTGAAGGTCACCGTACTTTCGGTAGATATAGGCTTATCGAGAATATTATAGGCGATTACATGAAACGTATATTCCCCCGGCCCAAGGTTAGTATAATCCGCATTGACTTTGGTGGTCATTTTGGATGTATCTGAATCAAATCCTTCCAAAAAATACCGATACCTGAAGGGAATGGCCTGTCGGTAAGAAATCAGGCTATAGTTGAAGCTTACATTATTCTCATTCGATGCCAAACCGATTACATCCGGATAGGGAAAAAATAACAGGGAATCACCGGCCTGAATGGAGGTGATAATCAATGGTCTTTTCTCTTTACGCAGTTTCTTCCGTGCTTGATAGGAAACAATACCGGAAACACCTCCGAACCATAGAGTATCATACCTATCCCGATAAAAGGAACCGATATTAAATTCTGTACTGGCGAATCCGATTTTACGGGTAAAAACATCAATTTGATTATTGTATAAATGAATTAATCCCTTGGAGGTACCCAACCACATGTCTTTTTCATTTAAGGGCAAAATATCCCAGACATTTCCTGCTTTGGTGAAAACTTTTTTTAAGTACTTTCCATCCCATTCGTAAGCACCGCCCGCCGTTGGGAAAAATAGATGCCGATCGGCATCTTTTCGAATGCCATACACATTTCGCGGAGCATATTCGGATTGATAGGGACGCCAGAGAGTATCGGACAAAGTCCAGAGTCCTTTTCCGTTGGTTGCCGCCCAGAGACGGCCGGAACTATCTTTTTCCATCCCCCAAAGAGATACATGTATGGTGGACAGATTGTACGTAATATCGATTAACTGCCCGTCATGTATACGAAACAGCTTTCTCCTGCTGACCACATAAATATCACCGTCCATTTCATTAATAGCTCTTATTTCAATACTATCCAGAGCATGGGATACCGCATTATGGACCATTTTGTTCTTATTTATAATCAATAATCCATTCCTTGTGCCGATCCAAAATTGATTGCCGAAGAAATGAAGTACGAGAGGTGTTTTGTATTGTTCTTCAAATTCGGGAATTTTAAAAGATACAAATCGATGGTTGTCCCGATAGTAGACACCTCCATTTTTAGTACCGACCCACAAGCGCCCTTTCGGATCCTTGGTAATCGCTTTAATATAGGTATCCTTTAGTCCGGAACTTTGAGTAAAATTTTTAAAATTACGACTTACAATAACCAGGAGCCCATTGTATGTACCTACTAACATCGTTCCGGAAGGTTCAATGAGCATACATTTGGAATAATAGGACCTGTTTTCATCGATGATTTCATCGAATGTATCGTCGTAAAAACGGGCGATACCCCCTTGCAGATTGATAATATTCACATAAACTTCGTTACGGTCCGAGGCATAAATATTATCAATCTGGGATTTGGGATAGATCTTGTTAAATCGGTTTGAAATAGAAGGCTTACCCAGCACATATAAACCGGCCCTGGTCCCGATCCAGACCTGTCCGTTCCCTCTTGCTAAAATAGCTCTAACTTCATTGGCAGGTAATCCGTCTTTTTCCGTTATCCGGCGAACGACTTTTCCTTCATGGACCAGATCAGCACCCTGTGTATAAGAACCGATCCACAGATCTCCATTCTTAGCCATATCTGCAGAAATGACCGGTTCGGAAATGCCTGTATTCTCTTTATTTATTTTAAGAATCGTGTCACTCTTAAAAACATATAATCCGCCCGGCTCCGCTCCCAAAAGGATAGTGCCATCTTTGGTTTTCTTTAAAAAATTGATATGGAAATTTTTCAATCCCGGATCGAAATCTATATTTTGGGCCTTGTCATTTTTAAGTTGCCATAGACCAGAAGCATTATCGGCAACCCACAGTTCACCCGGTACCTTTTCTACGATTCCAACGATAAGGTGAAAAGGAAAACCGGTGCTTTGATTGTAATTTTTAAATTTATGCCCGTCAAACCGGGAAAGTCCTTCGTTGGTGGCAATCCAGATAAAACCGTATGAATCTTTGCTGATGTCGGTGACAATGGACTGCGGCAGGCCATCATCTACCGTGTATAATCTTTGCGGATAAGACTGGGCCTGCAGCTGCCCCATACGCAGAAAACCCATTAGAAAGACAATACTGATAATTGCCTTATTCTTTAGCTGAAGTTGCAGTGTAATTTCCTCCCTGCTCCTGGCTAAGATCGGACCCATCTACGGTTGGCTTCCTAAATCAATTAGCCCGGCTTTCGGTTCACATTTCAACTATAATATCGGAGTATTTTTTTAAAAGGTAAGCTATAAATAAAAGATATTTTGTCGGTCGACAAAAAAGTTTATTGCTTCAAAAAAAATACCCGGTCATAAACCGGGTATTGATGAATCTGTTCTTTGTTTTATTTTACCTTCACTTCGATCTTTCTCGGTTTTGATTCTTCCGCTTTGGGAATGGTGATATGCAAGACACCTTTTTCGTATTCGGCATCAATTTTGTCTAATTTAACGCCGGCCGGGATGCCGATGGAGCGGGAGAATTTACCATAGGATCGTTCCATGCGATGGAAATTTTTCTCATCCCTTTTTTCTTCCATTTTCTTTTCACCGCTGATGGTAAGAATATTGTCCTGAAAAGTAATTTTGATGTCGTCTTTTTTCATTCCCGGTAATTCGGCAGAGATGAGAAAGGCATCGTCCGTCTCTTCCACATCCATATCCGGGACGACCCGACTGATGTCTTCAAACAAACGCACATCTGTGTTCAGAAAATCATTAAACAAACGACCAAACTCACGATCGAAGTTCATTAAATCACTGGCCGGGCTCCATTTTACGAGTGCCATAATACACCTCCTTTTTATTTTGTTTACGTTTTTTTACAAGTTCACCCGTGAGAAGTACAAGCTTCGTGCCAAAAAACAGGGGATCAGAGGCAATCCATTGTTTTTCCGGTAATTACAAAGTCTATCACCTGCCCGTAATTCGGGAAGTCGGAATTCAGTACGTCATATCGGCAAGATTCTACGTCAATTCTGACAGCAGAATATGCAAAATTAACTCTGGTAAAGAGACAGAAGATTCCATGGAAAACGGTTTTGCTAAAGCCGATTATTCATTGCGGTAATATTGATCAATTACTGAACCGGTTTCTTTAATTCCCGCTTTCCAACTTCAAAAATCTATCCGACATAAGCTCTATGAATAAAGGAATCGGTATACAGTTTCTGAAGGTGTTGGGATATCTGAAACCATGTACAAGAGTCCATTCCGTAGTACGGACAAACGGTTGATATGGTTCGAAGAGAAGTAGAGAAGGGTTTACCGGCTTATGGCAACAACCAAAACATTTTTTTCTACCTATTGAATTTTCTTCTAAGGCGTAATTTGGGATTATAGTTTGGGTACACGTTGTATTTCATTAAAAAAAACAACACACCTTAACTCTGGAATCATTTGATTTTAGCCGGCATTCGGCGAAGATAAAAATCAAGGATTTTGCAGCACGGCCTCTTCCATAATGATGCCGTATTTGTAGCCAGCGCCAAAATCTTTATTTAATACAATTTTCCCTTTAAACGTAACGATCTGGCCCATGCGTACAGCATCCTTGGTCGTAACCGTTAAATCAAAAGTATGGGCGTCTTTGGTACCGTCCTGAATATGAACCCAATTGCGGCCCATAATGCCCGGGTTATATTTTGTAACCTGACCGCGCACCTTTATGATTTTTCCTTCGTATGAGGCTCGGTTCGCAGACAGCCTGGCAATGGAGACACCATCCTTCGGCTGTTCAACCGAAATACCCGATTTTAAAGCGGATTCCGTATGGCCCAAAGGTACGTTCCTCGCCGTCCCGGAAGCATTTAATCCGGGTTGGTCGTTAATTTCGGAAACAAAATAAATAGATTTGAACGTCCGCTGCAATTCTTTGCTTTTGAAATTTTTCATTTCCAGCTCGGGCTTGTAGTAAACCGCAACTCCGGGATATATTTTTCTTTTGTTAATAGCCAGCCAGTGTTCTGTGTTTCCTTCTTTAACCCTGAGATAGGTGTAAGAAGTCGCCTGTAACACTTCTTCCACAAGTGCTTTATGGGTTCCATCCGGCACCGAAGTCTTTTGTTGTACCTGTTCCTTTTTCTGACAGGATGAGAATCCGACCAATAAGATCATCGATAAAAATAAAATCGTATTCCGCATGAAGATTCCTTTTGTATTATTGATGGATAAAAAATGACAATATGTTTATCTTCCGTAGATTTTAAAAAAAGCCCGGGCAATTTGCCCGGGCTTCCAGTACCGGAGGTCGGACTCGAACCGACACCCCCCGAAGGGGACTGGATTTTGAGTCCAGCGCGTCTACCAATTTCACCACTCCGGCTCGTTTGAGGGCGTAAAATTTAGCGTATTTAAGGACTAAAGTCAACTATGGCCGGTTAATTGCTTTTCATTTTAATTTGCGCTTCTCCCCATGTTTTATGAACTTTAATTTTTTTAAGGTAAGGATACATGTCCCTTCAGATTAAACAATTTTCCCTTTTCGATTCATGTCCCGGGCTCATCCATGGTTTTTCAAAACGTCAGGGTGGATTGAGTAATGCTCCCTTTAAGGGCCTTAATCTCGGTCTAACAACAGGAGACGATGTGTTTACGGTAAGGAAAAACCGCTCTCTTTTCTTCAAGACTCTAAACATTCCTGCAGATCGACTGGTTTTTCCCCAACAGGTGCATGGGGATCGGGTCCGAATAGTCGATCAACCGGGAAAGATTCCCAATTGTGATGCACTCATAACCGATACGCCCGATCTTTTTCTTACTATTCAGACCGCCGACTGTTTTCCGGTTTTTCTATGTGATCCTGTAAAGAGGGTAGTGGCCATTGTCCATTCCGGTTGGAGAGGCACGGCACAAAATATTGTCGGAAAAACGATTGATTGGATGATCCGCCGCTTTGAGAGTATCCCCGGGAAATTATTAGCTGCGATCGGGGCCGGTATCCAGCAATCCTGCTATCAGGTTGATGAACAAACGGCAAAACAATTTGCCAAAGTCTATTTACTCCCTGACGGAGTCGGCCGTTTCAAGCTTAATATTCAAGGTGCCATTATCGATCAACTTCTGGAGCGGGGCCTTCCTAGAGAACAAATCGAATACGACCCCACCTGCACTCACTGTAACAAAAACGACTATTATTCTTTTCGGCGGGATGGAACCAACAGCGGGCGCATGATGGGAGTTATCGGCTTATTGCCATAAATATTCCTGAAGAAATCCGTAAGTATTCTTCTTACTTCCGTAATAATTGAATTTTTAATGAACCTTCTGTGAAAGTTTTGTGATATATTTTATTTATCTTTTGTCCGGCCGGAATTCAAAACTTCTACTTAAGATACAGGAAATACCGATGCGTAAGTACTTTACTATGCTATCCCTTATGTTTGTAATGAATATCTTTTTATCCTGCAAAGGTAAAATAACCGATAGCTGTGCTACAACAGAAAAAGTATATACGGGTACTCTTTCCGAAGTACAATCCGATGTATTCAATTCCTTCTGCATCGGATGCCATGGCAATATTACTTCAAACGGCGGATTAAATCTTAGCGCGGGAAAAGCTTACAACAATCTGGTGAACATACCATCCACCGGATCAACTCTACTTCGCGTAAAACCCGGAGACACCATAAACAGTTATCTGCTAAGAAGGCTTAATGCCAGCGCTGGAGAGAGCCCCATGCCTCCTTCCGGAAAGCTGAACCAGTCCTTAATCAATTTAGTCGAACTCTGGGTATCCAAGGGAGCGCAAAATAATTGAACATATATTTTGGGTTGAAAGAGGAAAAGTCATGAAACGACGGATATATTTTTCATTTATCATCATCCTGTTCTTTTCTTTCGGTAACGGTGAAGAATGGGCTGTAAAAAAATCCAGTGAGAATCTGGTTAAATTTATCTCGGATGCACCGATTGAGGATTTCGAGGGAGTCACCAACGATATCGACGGATATATATATTGGGAAGGCGAAAATTTACTCCATAAAAGTCAGTTATATTTTGAGGTAAACCTGAATACAATCGATACGGGCATCGGCCTTCGTAACCGCCACATGCGTGAAAATTACCTGGAAACCGATAAATTCCCAATCACCTACTTTAAAGGTACTCTAATCAAGGCCGAAAGAGTAGACGAAACGCATTACAAAGTTGCCGCCCGGGGCAAAATGTTTATCCATGGTGTGGAACAACCTAAGACCATTGTGGGACTGATTGAAAAAACAACGGATCATCTGAATATTTCATCAAAATTCGAAATTAAATTATCCGATTATCATATCAAAATACCTTCGTTGATGTTTTACAAAATCGACGAAACTATGCGTCTGATATTAGACTTCCATTGTTCAACCCGGACAGACCCTAATAAATAAAGAGGACATTCAATTGAAAACATTGCTGACATTCATTTTGATCCTATTCGTTATACAGCTAGCCTGGGCACAGCCGCCTCACATTCATTGGAAAAAGAGAAAAACCGTTCCTATAATCGATTTACAACTTTTTCATTCCACCCAGGTCGTCAACCTGCCTACGGTCGAAACGATTAGAAAAGGGGAATTTGAATTCGAAATTTCCCACCGTTTCATTCCACCCCTTGATCAGAAAGGGGCCTTTTTGGGGATCGATGGTCCGGTTAATATGCGGATTGCCCTGGCCTATGGAATTACCGATCGTTTATTAATCAATCTGGGAAGAAGTAATCGGGAAGACAATTTGGATTTACGATTAAAATATAAATTATTTTGGTTTCGTCATAAAACTTTTCCCTTCTCAATTGCTGTAAGGGCCGGCACAGCCTGGACGACACAGGTTACGGGAGGGCATAGAAGCAACAGCCGAAATTTTCAATATTACGGGCAGATTATTTTTAATACCCTGCTCTTTAAAAAATTAGGTATGGGAATAGTCCCGTCATATCTCTATAACAGCCATATTTATTGTCAAGAAATTCAAACCACGACTACGCTCGGTTCCTATATGCAATACTACCTGAATACCATCTGGAGCCTCTATATTGAAATGAATAACACTATGAATGGATACCGACACTCCAATGATGCCGTTAGTCTGGGATTTGAGATTGAGACCGGGGGGCATTTTTTCAAAATTTTTCTAACCAATAGTCAAATGCTGAATCCATCCCAATTTCTTGCAGGGGCCGATCTGGGATACTTCGCTTCCGGTTCAACCAAAAATTGGCGCATCGGCTTCAATATTACAAGAATTCTGAAATTCTAAATCATACACAAACCAAAAGGGGGAAACCAATGAGAAAAACATTGTTTTCGTTTTCTATATTAGTAATGACCGGAATTATATTCTTTTCCTGCAGCAGTTCGACAGAGCCCAAAAAAGAAGTTAAGGAGGTCATTGCCAAGCTTGATGATTTTAAGGGTTATACTTCCTGGACCAAAGTAGATACCAGATTCGGGCCGGATCCGTTGTTACAAACGGCTCATGGAGTGACCGATTCTCTGTTCAGAGTGGTATATGTTAAAGATAATGTAAAACCCAGCTCCGGAAAATATCCTGTAGGAACTATGATTTTGAAGGAATTGCGCGACGCCAATAACAAACTGCAGGGTGCCATTACGGTCATGGTAAAACGGGGTGGGTCTTTTAATCCTGATGGAAACGGTTGGGAATGGTTTATGACCGACACCGGTTTGACAACTATCTTATCCCAGGGGGACAATGCCACGGCCGGCGGCGGAATGTGTGCTTCCTGCCATGCCGGGGCAAATACTAATAATAACGGTACGGATTGGGTGTTCAATCATCCGTAATCGACGGAAGGTCAGAGTGCATAGAGACCTTTTCCTACTGGGAAGAGGTCTCTTTTTTGAATACCTATCGATACGTTTTTTACCTGAAAGCGGTCAACGGAATACAGTTCATGCCAAAATTTAAAATACATCTTCCCAGGTTGGACAAAACAATAGAAACCGAAGGAAACAAGACGCTGCTGAGCTTGCTGCATCAAAACGATATTCCTCTGGCCAGTTCCTGTAATGGCGATGCGGTCTGCGGTTGGTGTAAGGTCCAAATTATCCGGGGTCTCGAAAGTTTGCACCCACCTACAAATCGCGAATTGCATTTAAAAAAACGTCACTTATTTAAAGATAATGAACGCCTGGCCTGCCAGACCCAGGCTGAGCAGGAATTAAGTATTACTACCACCTATTGGTGAAACGAACATTCCCGTACCATACACTCATCAGAATAAACCCTGTTCCGTTAGAAGGGTAATTTTTCAGAAGTCCCGCGATTTTTACCATTGTTTTCTAATCAAATCCCACTCCAAAAACCAGGTCGTCTAAAAACGAGTATGTTTTATTTTATTTGCCTCTTCATTGCGCCCGGTTTGTTCATTAATTAAATTAACCTCGATTCAGTACTATTCCAATCATAAAGGATTCTATTATGTACAAGATCGGACGTTTCATCTTACTTTTGTTTATGCCGATTTTTCTTTCCCAGTGTACCTCCGACGTACAGGTACAAAATACCTTTCACATCCGAGTGAAAGGAATTCAGAAGCAACTCATTCCCGATCCGGCCATGGACCTGCTTCAGGTAGAATTGAAGAAAGAAAACCGAACCTGGGTATTACAAGGATATACAACCCTCCTTGCGGCGCGGGAAGCTGTAACCGAATTAACCGATTCTTTACTGGGAATGAGCCACTATATCAATCGTTTTACCCTTCTACCCGATCCGGCTCTAAGAGACAGTACTTTTGGAATCACCAAACTGAGTGTGGCTCCGGTACGCAAAGAGCCCAAACATAGATCCGAAATGGTCGATCAGGTCATTCTGGGCAGTACCGTACAACTGCTGCTACAAAAAAAAGGCTGGTACCTGATCAAAACCGAATACGGCTATATGGGATGGTCCAGTAATTATTCTTTTCAACGCACCGATTCCAAAGGATTGAATCTATGGAAAAGAGAACCGCGCGTCCGCGTGAAGGCTCTGTGGGGAGAGGTTCTTGAGCAGCCGAATGAAAATGCTTTGCCCCTGTCCGATCTGGTTTTAAATGCAACGCTTCATTTAGTCCGTTCTTCAAAAGAGTGGACCCAGGTTACCTTGCCGAACGGACAAAACGGCTATGTACGAAGCACTATACTTACTCCGTACACAGGACCCATTCCGATCGAAGAGGTTAAAAGTTCTGCGATTATCCACACGGCCAGGCGATTGCTGGGAATTCCCTACCTCTGGGGAGGAAATTCATCAAAAGGATCCGATTGTTCCGGATTCACACAGACGGTTTTTAAAGCCCATGGTATCCAGCTACCCCGTGACGCCCGTCAACAGGCCTTGCTGGGCAAACAAATCGTACCCGATCCCCATTTCTCCAATGTACTACCCGGAGACCTGTTATTCTTCGGATCACAGGGCCGTATCACCCATGTGGGCATGAGTCTGGGAGGCTATGCATTCATCCATCAGGACAGTGAAGTGCATATCGATAGCTTTGACCCGAAGGCGCCCAATTTTAACGCCTTCCGCCTGAAACATTTAAGAAAAATAATGCGCATCTTAAAATACAAGGAGTAAGCCATGAATTTAAGCAGAAAGCAGTTTTTATCTTTATCGGGTACAACCGTACTCGGTTTTTCTTTTTTTAACGCACTTAGTGGAACAGGAGCCGCGGCTCCGCTCATTAAATCAACGATTGGTAACGGAAAAATGAAAATCGATATCAAAACCAAAAAACTTATCCTCGAACATACCTGGACCATTTCCAGGAATTCCAGTAATTTCAAAAATAATGTCTTTGTCCGGATTGAAAGAGACGGTATTGTAGGCTTTGGAGAGGCGGCTCCCAATGTACGCTACGGCGAAAACGCGGAATTAACCACCCAAAAAATTAAAAATGCCGAACAGGTTCTCAGGGAAAACAATCTCTTCCATTTTGTAAACATTAAGGATGCCCTGGACTCTGCTATTCTGAAACAGAGTTGTGCCAAAGCGGCCTTAGATATCGCTTTGATGGATTGGATAGGAAAAGCGTTGAACGTACCGTTATACAAATATTACGGCTTGAATACGGCGGACGCTCCGCTAACCTCTTTTTCAATCGGTATCGATACACCGGAAGTTATTAAAGAAAAAGTTCGCGAAGCCGCCCCCTACCCCCTTCTAAAGGTAAAAGTCGGAAAACCCAATGATGAAGAAATTATCGGTGCCGTGCGCAGCGTAACCGATAAACCGATCCGGGTAGATGCCAATGAAGGTTGGAAGACCAAAGAGGAAGCCCTGGAACGTATCTTATGGTTGAAATCGCAGGGAGTGGAGTTCATCGAACAACCCATGCCTTCCGATATGATCGAAGAAACCGCCTGGGTGCGGGAAAGAGCCGGTATCCCCATCGTAGCCGATGAAGCCGTGAAAACGGCGGCAGATATTCCCAAGCTGGCCAAAGCTTACGATGGGATCAATATCAAATTAATGAAATCGGGCGGCATTCAGGAAGCGGTACGCATGATCGGCATGGCCAAATCTTTGGGTATGAAAATCATGTTGGGTTGTATGATCGAGAGCTCGGTGGCTATTTCTGCTGCGGCTCATCTGACCCCTTTTGTGGACTGGGCCGATCTGGACGGCAATTTGCTGATTAAAAATGATCCTTTCCATGGTGTAAAAGTGGACAAAGGCAGATTTGTTTTTAATGACAAACCGGGGCTCGGTGTAGAAGGTGATTTTTAACAGCCATCTTATTTGATTTGTAAAACGACCAAGGAGGAAGCAAAAAATTGCTTCCTCTTTTTGTATCGTCAAAGTTTATTTGGGTTCTGCGTCGTTTAAGGGATACAGGTTCTGTTTGCCCATGCAAGTTACTGTCCGGATAACAGGATAGCTTTTTTCATTACGAACAATGAACCCATCGATTTGAAAGGCTCCCCGTGTTTTTGATCCACGAATCATTTCAACCGCATCGGTAATCATACCTCATATTTTCTAATGATTGACCCCTTAAAATATTGGCGGAGCAAAGCGCTTTTGTTTCCATGCTTCTTTTTCTTGGCCGCCATCAAACAGCTGGCTGATAACAATATTTCCGGTTTATGTAACGGGTCATTCTTATTTTTTACGTGTCTTTTCCAATTCTTTAAAAGATTTATCTTCCACAGGATATTTTTTCCATCCTTTGTAGTCATAGTGCCACCATTCGGTACGGATGGGTCGAAAACCGTGTTTTTCCATAACCGTTTTCAAAATCCAGCGGTTTTGCCGGACCTTAGCGGGTAGAGCCCAAAAATCATGATGGGCGCGTTTAGAGAAGCTGTCGAATCCGGTGGGCATGGCTAATGCCTGTCCGGCCGAGTCGACCAGGGTTAGATCCACGGCCATTCCCCGATTATGCCTGGATCCTTTAGCCGGATTGGCCACATAACTGGCGTTGGGCATGATCTTCCACATTTTTTTTTGAACACTTAGCGGGCGGTAGCCGTCGAATACCTTTAGCCCCAACCCGATTTTTTGTAACTCATTTTGGACATCACTCAGGGCCCGGGCTGCTTCGTAGCGCAAAAAACAGCGCGCCTCCGGATAAACGGCCTGATGTAGAAAATTATGGGGGGTGGCATACCGAATATCCAACCGAATCCGGGGATTAATTTTTTGTACTTCTACAAAGTCACCCGGTTGTTGAGCGAAACTAAACACAATCAACAAAAAATCGAAGAATAAAATAAAACGTTTCATGAGCGGCTCCTTGACCAATAATTAAAAGATGTTCGCAACAATACTGAATCCAAGTTACGAATTTTACATATTGAATTAAAACATTGTCCGGAAATTTCCTTTTCATGAATTCTCTCAGGGTGGACCCGGAGCATGAAACCTGAAATCTAAAATGCATTTATTTAAATTTCAGTAAAACAGAGTATTTTATGTCGAATCATTCCAAAAATTTATTTGTATTTTAATACTATAAATGATATTTTGTTAATGTAAAATTTTCATGCGACAAGGGTTCATAAAGGAATAAAAATGCGTTTTGTACTGTTATTTATAATTAGAGTGTTTATTCAATGAATTGGCTGAAAAAGCCCTTGATTATATTATAAATAGTCAAGGGCTTTTTTTATGTTTTTTCAAAATAAAAGGAAATGGTAATTGTAAGGAGAACGGATATGGATAAAGCAAATCTCGATTGGTCGAATCTTCCTTTCGGATATGTTAAGACGGATTTTCATGTAGAATCCTATTATAAAGACGGTAAATGGTCTTCGTTACAAACAATGGAGAAAGATACCATCGAATTGAGCATGGCCGCCACATGTCTGCATTATGGGCAGGAGGCTTTTGAAGGTCTTAAGGTCTTTGAACATAAAGACGGAACCGTTTCCGTTTTTCGAGTCGATGAGAATGCTCTCCGCTTGCAGCGCTCGGCAAGGAAATTGGTGATGCAGGAAGTCCCGCAGGATCTATTTATTGAGGCCGTTGAGAAAGTCGTGCAATTAAATAAGAGATTCATTCCCCCTTACGGAACAGGAGCCACTCTCTACATCCGGCCCCTTCTACTCGGCATATCGGGCCGACTGGGGGTGCAGCCTTCCGAGGAATATCTTTTTTTAGTCTTCGCTTCACCGGTAGGTCCCTATTTTAAGGAAGGGTTGAAGCCGCTTAAATTTAAAATCGAGGAAAAGATGAAACGCGCGGCTCCCGGCGGTACCGGAGATGTGAAAGTAGGTGGAAACTATGCCGCCAGTTTACGTGTGACCCGCCAGGCCCAAAAAGAAGGGTTCAAAGAGGTTGTCTATCTGGATGCAGCTACCAATCAATATTTGGATGAATCCGGTCCCGCTAATTTTTTCGGAATCACGAAAGACGGCAAATATATTACCCCTAAGTCCGAAACCATTTTACCTAGTATCACCAATAAAAGTCTGATGCATCTGGCCGAACACGATTTGGGTATGACTGTGGAAAACCGTCCGGTTCGTGTCGAAGAGATCCATCATTTGGCAGAAGCAGGGTGTTGCGGGACGGCGGCGGTGATTACACCGATTAAGAGCCTGACCTATCAGGGGGAAACGATTACTTACTGTGAAACCGATGAGGTCGGCCCCTATTCCAAAAAGCTGTATGATCTTTTGACATCTATACAGGTTGGGGACGTTCCCGATAAATATGGCTGGAACCGCAAAATAGATATACGTTAAACCGTTCCCATCAGAGTAAGAGACCTTCCCTTTGCAATCCGGAAGGTCTTTTTTTTTATTTTACAGGCTTTCGGCGATCAAAAAGCTTATTGGCAATCTGCAGAAGAGTCCCGACAGTATTGGCAATATTCTGCAGCGGTTCTTTGATTTCTTTACTTATCAGCTGTTCCAACTCCATAACATCTTCGACGGTATCTTCCACCTTTTTCGAAAGACTGTTCATTGTACCGCTGATTTCATTCACATTTTCAATAATATCGGGAAGATCTTTATTCAATATATCCAGAGTCTGATTGGCTTTACCAAGCGTCTCTTTTATCTTAAAGACCAGCGGTATCATCAGATAAACCAGAACGGTAAGAGAGAGGAAAAAAACAACCAGCGCAATTTCCCAGGCCATAATAAGTGTCCTTTTGCTTTCAATTTAATGATTCGTCTCGAATCCTGCTTTTATTTTTCTTTGTCAGCTTTTTTTGTGGCCGCCCGTTTGCGCGGCTTTTTCGGTGCTTCCTTCTCAACCGGTTCTTCTTCCGTACTATTCATCTCGGCTTCAAAATCCTGCTCTTCCTGGGTCGCTTTCTGCTCAAAAATCACTTTACCCTTCTCCAGCGTTTCATTGAGCTTGTTACGCAGATCACCCAGATCATCTTTAATTTTATCCAGCTCGTTTCTGGCTTTGGTTAGCAGCTCGTCACTGCTATCAACGATTTCATCCCGGGTATCTTTTCCGCTCTTGGGAGCAAACAGAAGTCCCGTTATAACACCGAAAAAACTTCCTAACAGAAAACCTTTAAAAAGATCTCCTCCGCCTTGTTCCGCCATGATATGTCTCCTTATTTTAATGTATATCTGCTATCGGCAAGTATCGCTTTATTCCGTATTTTGAATAACGGCTTTAAATTAAAGAACTTAAGTCTCTATTTCAATAAAGATATTTTTTTTGACAATCGGATTTATAATATTTATATTTAAGGGCTAAAAGTTAATATAATGGAGGGTTTTTATGTCCATTCAAACTATCGATTTAAGAAAATTTGATAGTAGCAGCATGAATATCTATGAAGCCTGTTTAATCATTGCTGCCCGGGCCAGACAAATAAACGGCGAACGCATCGCCAGGAAAAGGGAGAATGAAATTCTTGACGACATGGATATGTATGATGAAACCGATATATACGATCGCGAATTGATGAAAGATATTAAATTCGAGAAAGAGATCAACCCCACGGTCATCGCTCAACAGGAACTGTTCGAAGGAAAAATTCGAGGGGTTTACCCCAAAGAGGAAGAGCAAACATTTGAAAAATAGAGGCCCTTTTATCAAAGGGCTTTTTTATTTTATTCACTTACCTTATATTCTGTTATCATAAAACCTATTTATTTAATAAAATCGATCGCGGAAAGGCTTGAAGTTGGTAATCTACCCGGATGCTTCTTTCACCCTATTTGTCAACGGGAAAATACATACTCTTGATGATGATGCGCTTTATAACTGGATGCTCATCTCAAATGGCGCCATCCTGGCCCTGGGCAAAGAGGATGCTTACCCGCAATTGGCAGGACGCAGTGCCGAGAAGATCGATTTGAACGGACGGCATGTTCTGCCCGCTTTTACCGACGCTCACACCCATTTAATCATGTCGGCCCTGAACTTTTACGGGGTTGACTTACGCCCGGCCAGGTCTTTAAAAAGCGCTCTCAACATCCTTCAGGCTCACACTTCCTCCATAAAAAAAAACGAATGGGTACTCGGATTTGGCTTTAACCGAAATCTTTGGGACGATGGTCAACCCACCCGTCATGATCTGGACCGGATTTTCCCTAAAAACCCTGTCTTGCTCGATTCGATTGATTACCATACCATTTGGGTAAATTCCCGGACCTTGCATCTCTCCGGTATAAATCAAAACACTCCGGATCCTCCCGGTGGAAAAATAGATCGGGAAGCCGACCATCAACCGAAAGGACTCTTATCGGAAGAGGCCGTTGCCCTGATTAAAAACATACTTCCGGATTTTAACCGACAACAAAAAAAACGGGCTGTTCTCAAGCTTATTAAGCAACTTCATGCCAAAGGCATATCCGCCGTCCATACCATGGAAGGTGTGGATGAATACAAACTATTAAAGGATTTGGATCAAAATGACAAATTAAAACTACGGGTTCATTTCTATATTCCACACCGGGAAATGGACTGGCTGATAAGACAGAAATGGCACTCCGGTAGCGGTTCCGACTGGCTGCGTATCGGTGGTATCAAAGTGTTTGCCGACGGCTCTCTGGGATCGCAAACCGCAGAGATGCGCACACCTTATGAAAATGATGCGGACAATTTGGGAATAGCCCATTTGAGTGAAGAGGATCTTCTGAATATCATTTCTAAAGGAGCAGAGAACGGATTGAGTCCGGCTGTTCATGCCATCGGAGACCGGGCCGTTCAAAAAGTATTAAACGTTTTTGAGCAGATCCAATCATGGAGAGCCCAATGGAATTTGATCTTGCGTATGGAACATGCTCAGCTTGTACCCCCGGAATCAGTATCCCTATTTAAACAATTTGGCGTG
The DNA here is from genome assembly GCA_026983775.1 of Calditrichia bacterium. GTDB lineage: Bacteria > Calditrichota > Calditrichia > Calditrichales > Calditrichaceae > JALSTK01. Next base: position 46,779 of record JALSTK010000117.1, on the reverse strand, counting down.
ATCGCTTCCATGCAACCCATTCACATTGCCGATGATGTTCGGATTGCAGAAAAATTCTGGGGAAAACGTTCGGCTTATGCCTATGCGATGAAGCCCTTACTGCAGGCCGGCGCTGAGTTGGCTTTCGGCAGCGATACTCCCGTCGCCGATTTTGATCCCATCAAGGGGATTTACAGTGCGGTAAATCGTCGTTATCATCTGGACCCTCGTCAACCGCGTTGGCAACCGCAACTGGCCATCTCTACAGAACAGGCCATCAGAGCTTATATCATCGGTGGAGCTAAGGCAACCAACGACTTACATCGCCGGGGTACCCTTACACCCGGCAAAGTAGCCGATTTCATCGTATTGAACAAAGACCCCTTTTCTTTAAAAAACGATGAAATTCTTAGCCTAAAAGTATTGCAAACGTTCATTAACGGAGAAATCGTTTATCAAAAAACAACCTGATAATTTCACCTGATCTGTAAAACTTGATAAAATTATTGACTCATTTGTCCTAACATCCTAATTTATAGGGAAATAAGATATTTAAAAGGAGCCCGTATGAAAATAAAAGAGAAAATTGAAAACCATGTTGCAGTTTTAACATTGTCCGGTAAGATGATGGGTGGCCCGGAAACAACTGCTTTACACGACCACATCAAAGGCTTAATTAATGATGGTATAAAAAAAGTGGTTATTGATCTCGGTGGCATAAAATGGATGAACAGTTCGGGTATGGGCGTGCTCATGGCCTGTATGACTACCTTAAAAAATGCCGACGGACAAATGGTGTTGGCGCGGGTATCGGAGAAAGTCAATAGCCTGCTTCTGATCACACAACTCATCCGGGTTTTCGATACTTACGAAACCGTGGATCGGGCCATCTCTTCCTTACAGTAAAACATCGTTTTAACATACCTGTTTGCTTGACTTTTAAAGGGATTAGCAATGTCTGATCCCTTTAGTATACCTATTTTTTATCCTTATTCTTAAAATTCCGCTTATTTTATTGATTTCATCAAATTTTTTAATTTAAATTACCCCTATATTTTATATAAGGAAAAAAGACTTCTTTATTTCGTCAACTAAAATTATTAAGGGATTATACCAGGTCGGGATAATCCCGATTTATCGAACCGGGAAGGAGTTAGAATGGCAAACCAGCAACAAGAACTAACTACCCGTCTTGCCAATCTGGAAAAACAACTTGAACGCAAACAGATTGAGATGCACTCCATTCAGCAAATCGGTAAAGCCCTAAGCCGGGAGTTACGTACCCGTCGGCTTTTACCGTTGATTATGAACGAAGTTACCCGTCTGATGAACGCCGAGCGAAGTACGTTTTATATCGTGGACCGGGAGCGTGGAGAACTGTGGTCTCAGATTGCCCAAAAAGCGGAGATCAAAGAAATCCGTCTTAAAGTCGGAACCGGTATTGCCGGGTATGTAGCCAAAACGGGTGAAGTCATCAATATCGAAGATGCTTACCGCGATGATCGCTTCGATCCCAGCACGGATAAAAAAACCGGGTACCATACACGCAGTATCCTGTGCATGCCTATATTCGAACCGCTTAGTGAGCATAAAAAATCACCGGATATCATCGGTGTGCTGCAGGTTTTGAATAAAAAAGACGGTGTTTTTACCGAAGATGACGAAGAACTGCTGGCTTCCATGGCTTCCCAAATCGCCATCTCAATTATCAATGCCCGTTTGTATTCTTCTCTGGAAAAACGAGTATCCGAATTAAACCTTATGTTCGAAATCGAGCAGGAATTAAACAAAGTTTATGATCTGGATGAACTATTACGGTTTCTACTGGAAAAAATTACTTCTACTCTTCAAACCCAGGCGGCTGCCCTTGTCCTACTAAAAGAAAACGGTCAGGAATTTAAGAAACTCCGTTCCCTTCATATCGGTCCGGAACGGTTACAGGCCCTTCATCCCTCTCCACATACAGGCCGACTTGGCGATGTAATTCGTAAGGGACAAATCTTTTTCACTAACCAGGCCGGGAAGGAGAAGTGGTTAAAAGATTCATTTAGAAAAAAAGAAGCTCCTGATTTTGAATTGCATCATTTTGTATGCGCTCCGTTGATTGTAAACGATAAAGTGATCGGCGTCCTGGAACTGTTTAACAAGACTCAGCCCAACGAAATCTTTCGCCAGGAGGACCTGCGTCTGCTCGGTTCTCTAACCAGTCAGATTGCCCGCAGTATTGAAGCCCATCGTTTGCGTGAAGAGAAAATAAAGGCCGATCGTCTGGCTTCTATAGGAAATATGATGAGTGCAATTGTTCACGATTTACGGACTCCCATCAATAACATATTCGGCTTTGTAGATTTAATGCGCGAAGAAGAAGACTCCCAGTTGCGCAACGAGTATGGCGATATTGTCAAAGAACAAATCGATATATTAACCAATATGACCAAAGATGTGCTGGACTTTGCAAAAGGTAAAACCAATATTTTACCGATTAAGTATCCGGTGGATAAACTCATTACCAACTTCACCCGCTTATTCGAAAACAACATCCGCAACCAGGGTTATGAATTCGAATCTTCCTGTGAAGCCGCAGGCAGTGTGTATGTAGACCCGGAAAAACTGAACCGTGTTTTTATGAATATCATGAAGAACGCTCTGGAAGCTATGGAACCGGGTGGAAAATTTTCAATCGGTGCCGAAGAGCAGAACGGTGAGATTGTTTTTCATCTGGCGGATACCGGCTCCGGAATACCCGAAGAAATCCGGGATCGTCTCTTCGATTCTTTTGTCACTTCCGGTAAGGAAGGAGGTACCGGTTTGGGACTGGCAATTGTCAAAAAGCTGGTCGAGCAGCACAAAGGACGCATAGAAGTAGAATCCGAATTAGGAAAAGGGACCACTTTCAACATCTATTTTAAAAAGCTGTAACTATGGCTAAACTGGCATTCCTGTATGACCCTGTTTTTACTCTGCACAATCCCGGCCCGGGGCACCCCGAAAGACCGCAACGGGTTGAGGCCATCTATAGCTTTCTAAAGCAAAAGGGATTTTTCCGGAAAGTCGAAACCATCTCTCCTAAAAATGCCGACAGAACCCAATTAGAGCTCGTCCATGAAAGCAATTATGTTAATTATATTTTAGAACAACGGGGAATCGATCATCTCATACTGGACAGGGGAGATACCATCCTGAACCAACATTCGGTCGATGCGGCTCTCAAGGCCGCCGGGGCCGGAATCGAAGCGGTTGACCTTATTTTTAATCATGGTTTTGATAAAGCATTTGCCTGTGTCCGTCCTCCGGGTCACCATGCCGAGACCGATCGGGCCATGGGTTTTTGTGTATTTAATAATATTGCAATTGCTGCCCGCTATGCTTTGCAACTGCCTCAGGTAAAGCGAGTGCTGATTATCGACTGGGATGTCCATCACGGTAACGGTACGCAGCACATCTTCTACCGCGATCCTCATGTCTATTATCTTAGCTTGCATCAGTCTCCGTTCTATCCCAACACCGGCCGCAGTGATGAAAGCGGTGAAGGTCCGGGTCAGGGTTTTACCCGAAATCTTCCTCTACCGATCGGCCAGACCGACCGGGATTATATTTACCTCATGCAGCAGGCATTGGAAGATATAAAATCGATCTTTATTCCCGATCTGATTTTAATTTCGGCCGGTTTTGATGCCCACAGGGATGACCCTTTAAGCGGTATGTTACTCACCGAAAACGGGTATTATAAATTAACGGAGCTTGTCGCGCTTTTCGCGCATCAACATTGCAACGGACGCATCATTTCCTTCCTGGAAGGAGGGTACAACTTAACGGCTTTGAGTAAAAGTGTTTATCAGCATTTGCATTGTTTACTGAAACATTAAGCAGAATATTTAATTTCCGGTTGACTCCGGCCCTATTCTGAATTAGTTTGTCCATAGTTTATTGAAACTGCAGTTTACTATGAAGCTTAAACATTATTGTACCATTTTTTTCATATTATTAATTTTTCTCGCATGTAGCAGGGAGAATAAGATGAACCTGCAAGAGAGCGATTATACCGCTTTAAGGGAGCAGATGGTCCAACGCCAGATCATTGCTCGTGGCGTCAAAGATCAACAGGTCATTCGGGCCATGCGCCTGGTTCCCAGACACCGTTTTGTACCTGAGAAGGAAATTCAGGACGCCTATTTGGATGAGCCTTTACCCATCGGTGAAAATCAAACCATTAGCCAGCCCTATATTGTGGCCTTTATGACCGAGCAGCTTCATGTAAAAGCCGGTTACCGTGTGCTGGAAATTGGCACGGGATCGGGATATCAGGCGGCCGTACTGGCCCAGATAGTCGACTCCGTATTTACCATGGAGATCATTCCTGAGTTGGCGCAGCGGGCCCGCAAAGTTTTAGATGAGCTGGGATACCACAATGTGCAGGTGCGCTTGGGTGACGGTTACCGGGGCTGGCCGGAAAAAGCGCCCTTCGATGCTATTATCGTCACGGCTGCCCCCAATAAAATTCCCCCTCCCCTCCTGGAACAATTAAAAGTGGGGGGTCGTATGGTTTTACCGGTCGGAGAATTTGTCCAGGAACTGGTAGTGGTCGATAAAACGGAAAGCGGGCTTACTATGGAAAATGTCCTGCCGGTGCGCTTTGTTCCCATGACCGGAGAAATTGAGAAAAAATAGCGGATACTCTTCTTCAGAGCGAATCATTGCTTTTCCCCACCCTTTTTTTGTATATTGCACGCCAATTAAGCAAAATAAAATCGGGAATCGAAAGAAATGAACCCAGAACAGAAAATCCCGGTAGGCATCTTAGGAGCAACCGGTAGTGTGGGACAAAAATTTATCGAATTGCTTACGGATCATCCCTGGTTTGAAATCGTAGCCCTGGCCGCTTCACAACGATCCGCAGGAAAACCATACGGGCAAGTGGTAAAATGGATTCAGAACAGCCCCCTGAACCGGAAAATAGGTGCAATGATCATCCAGCCGACCGTACCCGTTTTACCGTGCAAGATTGTTTTTTCTGCGCTGGACGCCGAAGTGGCCGAATCGATCGAACGCGATTTTGCCGAGGCCGATTATCTGGTTATTTCCAATGCCCGTAATCATCGTTTCCATCCCCAGGTACCGCTGCTCATCCCGGAAGTGAATGCGGACCACTTGAAAGCACTGGGCAGCCAGTCCTTTCAAAAAGGTAAAATCGTTACCAACCCCAATTGTTCGACCATGGGCCTGACGCTCGCCTTGAAACCGTTGATGCAATTTTTCGGCCTGACCCGGGTTCATGTGGTAACCATGCAGGCTCTTTCCGGAGCCGGATATCCCGGTGTATCTTCCTTACAGGCCATCGATAATGTCATTCCCTTTATCCGTAATGAAGAAGAAAAATTGGAAAGCGAACCCAAAAAGATTCTGGGTAGCTGGGACGGCTCACGATTTATCGAAGCGCCTATAACGATAAGCGCCAGTTGCAACCGCGTTCCCGTGCTGGATGGTCATCTGGAAAGCGTTTCCGTGAAATTGGCAAGTGAAGCCAGTATACGGGAAATCATTCAGGCCTGGAGCACTTTCAAGTCTATTCCCCAGGACTTGAAACTACCCTCCGCTCCGGAATTTCCCATTCATTATTTTGAAGCGGAAGACATGCCCCAACCCAGATTGCTGAGAAATTTGGAACATGGTATGGCCGTGAGCATCGGCCGATTAAGACCCTGCTCTATTCTGGATTTTAAATTTTCTGTGCTGTCGCACAATACGATTCGCGGAGCGGCCGGTGCCGCTATTTTAAATGCGGAATTGATGGTTGCCAAAGGATATCTTTCCGGCAAATGAAATAAAAAATATCTTTTAATTGACTTCTATAATGTAAAAATATATATTTACATGAAATATTATACGGAGATTTTTATGTAAAACCGAAAATTTAAAATCGCTTCTTATCCAGAAAGGTGGAGGGAACAGGCCCTACGAAACCTTAGCAACCATTCTTAAATCAGTAAAGAAAAGGTGCTAACTCCTGCCCCAGAACTCGGGGAAAGATAAGAGTGGGTTCAATAACACATTGAAGCCTCTTTAGGATCTTATCCCAAGGAGGCTTTTTTTTATCGCGGAGGTTCCAATGAATAAACAAACAGAATATCGGTTTGAGACTTTGCAACTACATGCCGGACAGGAGCCGGATCGGGAAACACGTGCTCGCGCCGTACCGATCTATCAGACTACATCTTTCCTGTTTGAGGATGCCGACCAGGCGGCTGCTCTGTTTGATCTGAAAGAATTCGGAAATATCTACACCCGGATTATGAATCCCACCACGGATGTTTTCGAAAAACGCATGGCTGCCCTGGAGGGAGGTATCGGTGCTCTGGCCACAGCTTCCGGAATGGCCGCTCAGTTTTTAACCGTTGCCACCCTCGCCCGGGCCGGGGAGAATATTATTTCTACCAACTACCTGTACGGCGGTACCTATAATCAGTTTAAGGTGACCCTGCCCCGTCTTGGTATTGACGTGCGTTTTTGTTCCGGAGACAATGCGCAAGATTACGAACGGTTAATAGATGAACATACCAAAGCGATTTATATCGAAAGTATCAGTAATCCCAAACTGACCATACCCGATTTCGAAAATCTGGCTGCAGTGGCCCATAAACACGGCATCCCATTAATAGTGGATAACACGTTTGGGGCCGCAGGATATGTGGCCCATCCCTTTGATTGGGGGGCGGATATTGTGACTGCTTCCGCTACCAAATGGATCGGCGGTCATGGCACATCTATAGGCGGGGTTATCGTCGATAGCGGCAAATTCGATTGGGGCAACGGCAATTTTCCCATTTTTACCGAACCCAACCCCGGCTATCATGGTCTGAATTTCTGGCAATCCTTCGGTGCGAACAGTCCGACCGGAAATATGGCATTCATTATCCGGGCCCGGGTGGAAGCATTGCGGGATTTCGGCCCGGCACTGAGCCCTTTTAATGCCTTCCTTTTACTGCAGGGGCTGGAAACACTCTCTTTAAGAATGGAACGACACTGCCGGAACGCCTTCGATTTGGCTCGCTGGCTGGAGAAGCATCCTAAAGTGAATTGGGTATGGTACCCCGGGCTTACATCCCATCCTTCACATCAAAGAGCAAAAAAATATTTACGTCAGGGTTTATTCGGCTCCATGCTCGCTTTCGGTGTGCAGGGTGGCAATCCGGCCGGAAAAACTTTTATCAATAAGGTTAAATTAGCCAGTCTGCTGGCCAATGTCGGTGATGCCAAAACCCTGGTCATTCATCCCGCTTCCACAACGCATCAGCAACTTTCCGCAACGGACCAGTTAGCAGCGGGTGTGGAACCCGATATGATTCGCGTTTCGGTCGGACTGGAACACATCGAAGATATCAAAGAAGATTTCGATCAGGCTCTCGCTCAGTGCTAAGCAAAAAATTTGGAATTGCATTATGTTCAAAAGTCGTACAAGAATCAAACAACTTTTTACCCGCAAGGAACCCTTTATTCTGGAAAGCGGACAGTCGCTCGGCGAAGTTCAGTTGGCATATGAAACCTACGGTAAATTAAATAAAGACGGCAGAAATGCGATATTAGTTTGCCATGCTCTTACTGCCGATGCGCATGCCGCCGGATTACCCGTACTCGATTCCAGGATTTTGGAAGAAATTCCTCTGTACCGGAGTAAAAATCCGGATCAACCCGGGTGGTGGAACGATTTGATCGGACCGGGGAAAGCACTGGATACCGATCGCTATTTTATTATTTCCAGCAATGTTCTCGGCAGTTGTTACGGAAGTACAGGACCGGCCTCTTTTAAACCGGGCAGCAGACAGACGTATGGGCCGGATTTCCCTGAAATCACTGTACGCGATATGGTGAGGGCGCAGAAAAGACTACTGGATTCTTTGGGAGTTAAAGAGCTGTTTACGGCCGTAGGCGGATCTTTAGGCGGTATGCAGGTTCTGGAATGGGCGCTACTCTATCCACAGATGATCCGTTCCATCATTCCCATCGCTACCTCGGCCGGACATTCCGCCTGGGCTATCGGCTACAGTCATCTTACCCGCCAGGCCATCATGACCGATCCATCCTGGAATAACGGATATTACAGGAAACAACCCCACCGAGGTCTTTCTCTGGCCCGGCAAATCGGAATGGTTTCCTATCGCACCGATATATCCTTTGAGCAGCGCTTCGGCCGTCACAAGCAAGCCGGGGCTGCAACCGCACCCTTTAAAGTAGAAAGTTATCTCTCTTATCAGGGTAAAAAATTGGTGCAGCGATTCGATGCCAACAGTCTGATCACCTTGACCCGGGCCATGGACAATCATGATGTAGGGCGCGGCAGGAAGGGTATCTCCAACGCCTTAGCGACCATTAATGCCAGGGCCCTGTGCATCGGAATCAGCAGCGACATTCTCTACCCGGCAAGCGAACAAAAACAGATTGCCCGCGCGATTCCCCATAGTTTATATCGTGAGCTTATTTCGAATGACGGCCACGACAGTTTTTTAATTGAAACGGACCGAATCGGCCGGTTAATCAGCGATTTTCTCAATTCAATTTTTCCAAATTCAAGGCAGGAGTCTCTTGTTTATGATAATTATGAAATTCGGAGGTAGTTCTATAAAAGATGCGGCTGCTATGCAAAGCGTTGCCCGCATTATTGAAGAACGGCTTGACCAAAAGCCGCTGATCGTTCTATCCGCTCTCGGAGGCGTTACCGATCAGCTCATCGAAGCGCATCAACGAATTCTTTCCCGGGAGGATAATAAAGCAGAGCAAATTTTAAAAGCGCTTTATAACCGCCATAAAAATATCATTGATGAGCTGATTAGCGACCCTATGCTGTATGATGAAATTTCTACTTATATGAATGCCGAATTTCAAAAAGTCCGTACTTTTTTAAATGCTACCCGGGCTATTAAAGTGGAAAGCCCGGAAATTTACAGTAGCCTCTTAAGCACGGGCGAGTTACTTTCCACCCATATTTTTAATTCTTACCTCCGTTGCAAAGGAATTCAAAGTATTTGTCAGGATATCCGGCCGATTATGATCATCGATACGAAAAGTAGCGGCATTATACCGCTAATGCAAGATATCAGCAGGGAGGTACAAATCCATTGGCAACACCATATCGAGCAAGAAGACCTGATCGTTACCCAGGGCTTCCTGGCCACCACCCGAAACGGCGCCCCCACCACCCTGGGTCGCGACGGATCGGACTATACGGCTTCGATTTTAGGCGCCGTTTTAAAGGTCAGGGAGATTCAGATTTGGTCCGACGTGGATGGCATTTTAAGTGCCGATCCGAGTATCGTTACCGGTGCGCACCCTTTGCCGTTTATGACCTTTGAAGAAGCCTGTGAACTGGCCTATTTCGGCGCCCGGGTTCTGCATCCCGCCACCATCCAACCCGCCCTGGATCACGGTATTCCGGTGCGTGTCCTTAATTCCCATCATCCTCAGGAAAAAGGTACGTTGATTTTACCGGATTATAAGGACACGGGTCAAAAATTGATTAAGTCCATCGCCTACAAAGAAAATATTTTGCTGGTCATCATCGAATCGTCTGATTTGCTGCTCTCACCGAAACTAATAGAGGAAATATTTCAGATTTTCACCGATCATGGTAAAAAGGTATACGCCATCACCAAATCGGCTACCAAATTGTCCGTTACTATTCAAAACAACAGCGATTCCTATGCTTTTATCGATGAATTAAAGCAGTTCGGAACCGTGCATCTGGAACCGGGAAAAGTGGTCGTCAGTGTGGTAGGCGAAGGCATGAAGGGCAACTTAGAACTAACCTGGCAGATCATACGCATGTTGCATCAAAACGCCATTAAACTGGAACTGATCTCCCAGTTTGCCAATCAGATCAGCATGATGTTCATCATCGGAGAAGAAGACATCGAGAAAACGGTGAAAATGATTCATACCGAATTTATTGAGACTAAAGAATTCTGAGAATGGATAAGAACCCGTCCGGTTTCAAAAGTAGATATAAACTCTGCCCCGGCGAACCGGGTTGGGAAAGGCCATTCTTCTCCCGCCGTTGAACAGACTTTTTAAAAATATGAAATTTATAGTGTACAGTCATTCCCAAATTTATTGGGAATCCATAGAAAACAAGATGTTATAGATTCCCATGGAGTTTTTCTCGATTTGTCAGGGCAGAGCAACCGTTTTAACAGACGTTGAAACGGCGGGCTATTTTCAATCGTCCCTGCGGGACGATGGCGGTGGCTTCGATACGTCCCGGCAAGCCGGGACTACTCAGCCACCGGGAAGGAACCCGCTCGTTGAGTGTCCTGCTTTAGCGGGATGTATCGAAACGAGCGGGAGTACCGCTTAAAAATCCCGGATGGATTTCCGAGATTAACGCGGCAGTCCACCGCCGGGAACAGTGGAACTACCTATATCCCCAAATGTCCCGTAGGGACATCTGATGACCAATCCACCCTGTTTCAGCCGTCCCTGACGGGACGAAATCATCGACCTGCCGAAATGTAAGATGAATCGGCGGGCTAATATTAAACATCCCTCCGGGATGTAAATCCGCATTGTTCCAATAAAAATCCCGTAGGGATTTTTGAGATTAACCCGGCAGTTCACTGCCGGGTCAAAGGGGATAACTCATACAAATAAGAATGTCCCGGAGGGACATCCGAGGCATTCTTTTCTATCCCATTACCATTTGTAAGAAAGAAAAAATAACTAATACCCATATTGCCTTTTAAAAATATCTCATTTATTTTTCAGATATAAAATCCGCAAATTTTTTGGAGGCACATTATGTCAAACTCTTATACCCAAATCCTAATTCATTATATTTTTTCCACAAAGCAACGTGAAAAACTAATTTACTCTGAATACGAAAAAAGAATTTGGGAGTTCATGGGAGGAATAGCTAAGCAAAATAATATGGTTCCTTATTCTATTGGCGGTATTGAAGATCATGTCTATCTTCTGGTTTCCTTGTCTAAAACTCTGCCTGTTGCCAAGGCTATTCAGCTAATTAAAGGAGGCTCTTCTTCTTGGATTCATTCTACTTTTCCGGATCTTATAAATTTTGCCTGGCAAGAGGGATATGGCGCGTTTAGTATTAGTTATTCAAATTTGGGAAAGGTGAAGCACTATATTGAAAACCAAAGAGAGCATCATCGACATCGGACGTTTAAAGAGGAATATCTGAAATTTTTGAAAAAATATAATATTCCCTATGATGAAAGGTATATTTGGGATTAATTTTTATCGGCCGTCCCTACGGGACGGGTATGGGTTTTGGGGTGGTTCATTCCCCCGCCGATGAATCGGCGGGTTAATATCAATCGTCCCTGACGGGACGGGATTGTTTTTTTGGCGGTTCATTTTCCCCGCCGTTGAAACGGCGGGCTAATACCAAACATCCCTCCGGGATGTAAATCCGCATTGTTCCAATAAAAATCCCAGATGGATTTCTGAGATTAACGCGGCAGTTTACTGCCGGGAAAAGGGCGGCAACCAATACATTACGAAATGTCCCGTAGGGACATCTGATGACCAATCCACCCTGTTTCAGCCGTCCCTACGGGACGGGTTTGGCGGTGGGGGGCTCATTGTCCCCGCCGTTGAAACGGCGGGCTATTGACAACCGTCCCTGACGGGACGAAATCATCGACCTGCCGAAATGTAAGATGAATCGGCGGGCTAATATCAAACATCCCTCCGGGACGATGGCGGTGGCTTCGATACGTCCCGGCAAGCCGGGACTACTCAGCCACCGGGAAGGAACCCGCTCGTTGAGTGTCCTGCTTTAGCGGGATGTATCGAAACGAGCGGGAGTACCGCTTAAAAAATCCCGGATGGATTTCTGAGATTAACGCGGCAGTTCACCGCCGGGAAACAGGGGATAGCCCACACATCCAAAGATGTCCCGTAGGGACGGTCGATAAATGGATTACTGCAAAAAATAATATGCACCCTTAACTTGCTGGATAGCTCAATGTTTAGAAACAAATAAATGCCTCCGGGTAGTCTAACCTAAAAAGATTTTACTCTTTTCCCATTCTTTTTTATTTTTAGCCATGGCCTTCGCTTACTATTGTAAATTGTTCGATGATCGGGCCCGATCCATATTTAAGAATGGACTTGAAACAAATTAGGTAAAACCACAAAACCCGGGCACTCAGATTGACATTTAAAGAATTAATCCGCTACTCAAAAGAAATTGTTAAGGGACAAATGAAGCTGGATCGGTTCAGCAGGTTATATGGCTCGGCCGTTTTCAAACAGAAACGATCCAAAATCAGTGAAGAAAAGATCCGTCGTATCCAGGAGGAACTTTTTACAAGGCATATCGTCTCCCATCTGCAAATAGGACGGCGAAAATATTACCTGAAGGTAATTCGTGCCACCAGACCCCGTCCGCGTAAAAAATATCTTACCCATCTCACCCTGTTTTTACTGACCGTTTTAACAACTACTATGACAGGCGCCATGTTACGCGGCAGAAATCCTTTCGGTTCCCTGCAGGACCTTTCTTACGGTTTACCCTATTCATTTGCTTTGATGAGTATTTTATTGGTTCATGAAATGGGACATTATTTTACTTCTAAAAAATATGGGGTCGATGCCACTTTGCCTTATTTTATCCCTTTTTTCATACCCGCTTTCCATCCGGGAACCATGGGCGCATTTATTCGTATTCGTTCCGCCATCCCCAACAAACTGGCTCTGTTCGACATCGGAGTGGCCGGACCTTTTGCCGGATTTATTATGAGCCTCATTTTTATGGCCATCGGCTTTCATCGTCTACCGGATCAAGCCGGTATTTACAATTATATTCAACAAATCCATCCCCTAAATGATTCGCATGCCGTGGATCTTGTTCTGGGCAATACGATTATATTTGAAGGTTTTCGTCAATTTTTCCATGCCCAGGCTCTACCCATGAATGAACTATACCATTTCCCGTTCATCTTTGCCGGATGGTTCGGTTTACTGGTTACCGCCCTCAATCTGATGCCTATCGGTCAGTTGGACGGCGGCCATATATCTTATGCCATGTTCGAAGACCGGGCCAGAATTGTAGCCATCATTACCTTTCTCTTACTTGTTTCCCTCAGCATCTATCTGATCGTCTTCTACCATTCCTATGTCTGGGTGATGTGGCCCTTGCTGATTCTGATATTCATTCGCTTTCGTCATCCACCGACGATCCATAATGAACAAGGCCTCGGACCGGGCCGCAGATTATTAGGCTGGCTGGCTTATTTAATTTTCATATTATGTTTTTCACCCATGCCTATCTATATTCAATAAAAGGGAGACAAGGTGCTCTATATTCTGATTGTTTTTCTGGCCGTTTTTTTCCTTTGGGTCATTCTGGTTTATCTACGCAAAACCATGTGGGATGCTATTCATCGTAATTTACTCGATCTGGAAGATCAAATCGGGGGCAAAGTCATCCGGCGCAATTTTTTAACCCGCCCCGCTTTCCATGGGAAATTCGATGGTGTCAGTTTTACCATTAACTTCAGTTCCGAGAAAATTTCCGGTTCCCGAATGAATTATATTGATCTGAGCTTTGACACCCCCGCTAATTATTCTGTTACCATCTCTTCCAAATCATGGTTGGATCAACATCAAACCGGTCAACTGGAAGATTATAAGATTTTAAGAAATGATGCAGATCAGGAATTCATCATTCGCCCGGCCTCACGCGAAGGAGTCAAAGCGTTGATTAAAAAGAAGGCTCTGAAAGATTTCATCAATGAATTTAGAAACTTGGCCTATCTGTTTGTGGGTCAGAGCGGCCTGATTTGTGAATGGATTCCGGAGGAAATTATCAAAGCAACCGAATATGAGACCCTGTTAAAACGACTGAAGGTTCTGAAAAATTTAGGAGATCATTTGGTTTGACGAAAACTCTTCCTAAAACTTTTCGCTCCGGTTATGTGGCTATCATCGGTCAACCCAATGCCGGGAAGTCGACTTTGATGAATGCTTTGCTCAATGTAAAGCTATCCATCATCTCGCCCCGTCCTCAAACCACACGCCGCAGAGTTCTCGGTATTTTAAACCGGTCCAACGCACAGATTGTCTTTATTGACACGCCCGGATTACTGAAGCCACGCTATCATCTTCAGAAAAAAATGATGGATTATGTGGGTCTTTCTTTGCAAGATGCCGATGTATTATTGATTATTATTGATGTCAGCCGGGAGCATCATCCCCTGGATATCGATTTTAAACAGATAAACAAACAACATAAGCCCATGATTCTTCTGCTTAACAAAATTGATTTGTTATCCAGGGGAAAATTGTTGCCTCTGATGAAACTATACGATCAATTCTATCCGTTTCAGGCCATTATTCCAATTTCGGCGCTGCAAAATGACGGACTCGACCAGTTGCAAAAAGAGTTGTTGCCGCTTATTCCTTATGGTCCCCCCTTCTATCCTCCGGACGTGGTTTCCGACCAACCGGAACGCTTCTTTGTAGCAGAGATCATTCGCGAAAAAATCTTCCTTAATTTTCACGAAGAAATCCCCTATTCCACGGAAGTCGTAATCGAGACCTATACCGAGAGACCCAGGGGCAAGGACTTTATTTCAGCGATTATCTATGTGGAACGAACTTCTCAAAAGGCGATTCTAATCGGTAAACAAGGTTTGGCCTTAAAACGAATCGGAAGCCAGGCCCGCAAAGAGATTGAAGATTTTTTGGGCAGGAGTGTTTTTTTGGAATTACGGGTAAAAGTAGCCGAAAACTGGCGTAAAAGCGAGCATAAACTGCGCACTATGGGTTACTGACAGGAGTGCCGGAAGATGCGGGTTATTATCGTCGATGATGAACCTCTGGCTCGAAAAGGGCTGGAACTGGCTCTGCAGAAATATGCGCAGGTGGAAATCATCGCTCAGTGTGAAAACGGCCTGGAAGCCTTGAAAGCCATCCGGCAAAAACACCCCGATGCGGTTTTTCTCGATATCCGAATGCCCCGCCTTAGCGGGTTCGATGTGGTTGAGCTTTTAGAAGATCCGAAACCGATGATCATCTTTGTTACGGCCTACGATGAGTACGCCCTGCGGGCCTTTGAAGCGCAGGCCATTGATTATTTATTAAAACCGGTCAATCCGGAACGATTGGAAACGACCTTGCAAAGAATCGGCTATTTTCTGAACAGCCGGAAGAAACAGGACCTTCAAAAATTTCTCACCGAACAACGCAAGACAGCCGAACCTTTAAATCGCATCCTTGTTCGCGAAGGAAATAATATCCATATCATTGCCGTAAATCAAGTACTCTATATCCGGGCTGAAGACGACTATATTTCCATCCATACCGAAGAGGAAACTTTTCTTAAATACGAACGCTTGTCCCGATTAAAGGAATTATTGGACCCTAAACTATTTGTACAGATTCACCGTTCCTATATTTTAAATATCCGCTTTTTACAAAAAATTGAAGCTTACGGCAAAGACAGCCATGTGGCCCTACTTCATAACAAGCAACAATTACCCATTAGTCGCAGCGGCTTTTTACGCTTAAAACAATTGTTCGCCGAATAAGAGAACCGATACTGAACGAATTTGGTTTGTTTATACGATATTCGTAAATTTCGCCGCGAATAAAGCATAGCTATAAGCAAAATAAAAACAATCCGAGGTTCTAATGACCGAAAAAGAAATGTTTGATCTGATTGCTCAGGAATTATCCGTCCGGACATTGCAGGTTGCCCATACGATCGAACTATTGGATGACGGCAACACGGTTCCTTTTATCGCCCGTTACCGCAAAGAGGTAACCGGATCTCTGGATGAAAATCAGATCCGCGCCATTGAAGACCAGATACACTATCTGCGTGCTCTGGAAGCCCGTAAACAAACTATCCTTAAATCCATTCATGAACAGGGCAAACTAACCCCGCAGCTTAAGGACAGGATTGAAAAAGCCACCAAATTACAGGAGGTCGAAGACCTCTATCTGCCTTACAAGCCCAAAAAACGAACCCGGGCCACGGTAGCCAGAGAAAAAGGTCTGGAACCGCTGGCCGAAATGATCCTCAAACAGGAACTCGTCCAGGGAAGTCCTGAAGAATACGCAGCCAAATTCGTTAATGCGGATAAAGAGGTTAATACCATCGAAGAGGCTTTGCAGGGTGCCATGGACATCGTGGCTGAGATCATCAGCGATGACGCCGATGTGCGGAAAGTTATCCGTGCTCAAACGCTAAAAACCGCTTTCATCCGGGCCGAAGCCAAAAAAATCGAAGAACGCACTCCTTACGAAATGTATTACGATTACACCGAGAAAATCAGTTCGATCGCCCCGCATCGCGTCCTGGCCATCAATCGCGCAGAGAAAGAGGGTATTCTTAAAGTAAGCGTAGATGTAGATACGGAAAGCATGGTAGCCGAAATCGAAAAACTATACGTATCCGACTCCAGCTCCGTTTTTACCCGCCAACTGAAGAAATCTGTCCGCGACAGCTACCAGCGGTTGATCGCTCCCTCCATCGGTCGTGAGGTACGCAGCAACCTGACCGAGCAGGCCGAAGAACATGCCATATCCATTTTTGCCATTAATCTGAAAAATCTTCTTTTGCAGCCTCCGGTTCGAAACAAGGTTATCATGGGTATCGATCCCGGCTTCCGAACGGGTAGTAAAGTTGCCGTGATCGATCCGACCGGCAAATATCTGGAAGGGACAACCATCTATCCCCATCCACCGCAAAATAAATATCTCGAAGCCAAGGCTACGATCAGGGCTCTGATCGATAAATACCAGGTGGATATCATCGCTATCGGAAACGGTACAGCCAGCAGGGAAACAGAGCAAATGGCTGCTGAGTTGATCGAGGAAATAAAAGATTCCCGTAAAGTTCAATATATTATTGTCAACGAAGCCGGTGCCTCGGTGTATTCGGCCTCGAAGGTTGCTCAGCAGGAATTTCCCGAATTGGAGGCGTCTATGCGGGGCAATATTTCCATTGCTCGCCGTTTACTGGACCCTCTGGCTGAACTGGTTAAAATCGATCCCAAAAGCATTGGAGTCGGTCTTTACCAGCATGATGTGAATCAGCGTAATTTAACTAAATCTTTGGAGCAGGTTGTGGAATCTGCGGTAAATATGGTCGGTATTAATCTGAACACGGCTTCCGCTTCGCTGCTACGATATGTTTCCGGACTGACCGGTCGTACGGCGGAAAGTATTGTGCGCTACAGAGAGGAACACGGGGCCTTCACCGATCGTGAGGAGCTGCATCGGGTTGAGGGGATCGGTAATATTGCTTTTCAGCAGGCGGCCGGCTTTCTGCGCATTCCGGAAAGTGATAATCCTCTCGACAATACCAGTATTCATCCGGAATCTTATGCTGCCACACGTAAACTTCTGCAAAAATTTAATATCCGCGATGTGCAGAAAGAGGGAAAACAGTTGCGCAATAGAATTGAGGAAGCAGAGATTGAGCTTGATGATCTGCTGCAGGAATTGGGGATCGGTAAACCGACCTTTAACGATATTCTGGATAATCTGGAAAAACCGGGCCTCGATCCCCGCGATCAGCTACCTAAACCGATTCTTAAAAGCGATGTATTGCAAATGGAAGATTTACGAGAAGGAATGGTCCTGAAAGGGACGGTTCGTAATGTGGTTGATTTCGGAGCCTTTGTGGATATCGGCGTAAAACACGACGGTCTGGTTCATGTCAGCAAAATGGGTAAAAAATATATTAAAAATCCTATGGAAGTGGTGGCGGTTGGGGATGTAATTGATGTAAAGGTAGTTTCAATCGATTTGGAACGCGGCAGAATCGGTTTGTCGATGATAACAGATGAAAATCTATAAATCGGAAATCAATTCCGTCACGGTATTTCGTAGTTCCATGATAGAAAAAGGCTTTTTAATAAACCTTATCTTTTCTCCGTTCAGCGCTTCGACCCCCTCTTGCTGATTATAGCCGGACATGAACAGTACCGGCCGGCCGGGTAAATATTCCCGCAAAGCCTGAAAGGTTTCTTCTCCGGACATATCCGGCATAAAACGATCGATTAGCACGAAATTAATTTCATCGTCATTTACTTTGGCAATGTCCACTGCCTGCTGGCCGTTCTCTGCCGTAAACGCTTCAATTTCCAGCATGGATAGTACTTCTACAATAATTTCGCGCAACGATTCTTCATCATCTATAACTAACGCTTTTAACACGCTTCGATTAACCCCCGCTTGATTGATTTCTTTCTTTAAGGTCGGTCGGGTTTACTGTTTCTTTAGAAAATAGTTGTGATTTCTATACGCGGCGGTAGTATTCTTTTGATTTAAAGACGGTTTGGCCGGAATTAAAAATTCCCTACAAAAATCAAAAATGAAATGAATTCAATTTCTGATTATATTCACTTTAAATTGATTTAAATTAAATTGATCCTTAAACAGCGGAGCTTCTATGGGAATTAGCTATCTGGACGGCCTGATTATTTTTGTATATCTCCTGACTGTAGCTTTGGTCGGTTCTTTATCCGGAGGAAAACAGAAATCGACAACCGATTATTTTTTGGGCGGTAAAAATGTCCCCTGGTGGGCGGTTGCTTTTTCCATAGTGGCTGCGGAAACCAGTAGTTTAACCTTTATCAGCGTACCGGGGCTGGCTTACATCAGTAACCTTACCTTCTTACAACTGACCATCGGTTACCTCACGGCCCGGATCATCATTGCTTTTTTGTTTTTACCGGCTTACAAAAAAGGGAAAATGACCACTGCCTACGCCTTTCTGGAACAACGCTTCGGCATCCATACCCGCCGCTATGCCTCCACTGTCTTTTTGTTTACCCGCATCGCTGCCGACGGAGTTCGCCTTTTTGCCACTGCCATTCCCCTGGCCCTGATCCTTAAGACCAGCCATTATTTTCAGTCCTGGTCCAATACGGATATCTACATGCTATCCATCGTCCTGATCGCTATCGTTTCCCTTATTTACACTTACACAGGAGGGGTTAAGGGAGTCATTTGGGCGGATGTGATTCAAATGACCATCTATATCGGCGGGGCCCTGATCGCTTTTATTATCCTGGCCGATAAGCTGCCACCCGATTTTAAGATCGCATCTCTGGGGACTAAATTAAAAATATTTAACTTTGACTTCGGTTCCTCCATCGGAGAATTTTTTCGTACCCCTTACACCTTCTTAGGAGCTTTTATAGGCGGAACCTTTTTATCTATGGCTTCTCACGGAACGGATCAGCTTATTGTGCAACGGTTGCTAACCACCAGGACACTAAAAGACAGCCAAAAAGCGATCATCACCAGCGGGGTGGTTATCATGATCCAGTTTGCACTTTTTATGGCTGTCGGTCTGCTGCTCTATGTATTCTTTAAAGGTATTCCCATCACAGACCCCGCCGCTCCTTTTCACAAACCGGACGAAATTTTTCCCTTCTTCATCATCCGCTATCTGCCGACAGGCGTCAAAGGACTTATTGTGGCCGGCCTGTTCGCAGCCGCCATGTCTACTTTAGCCGGTTCGATGAGTTCCCTGTCCAGTTCCGCCATGCTGGACTTGTACCGTCCCTGGCAAAAACAGGATACTGACAAACAAAAAGAATTGTTCGTCTCCCGCCTATTTACCATTATGGCGGCCATCATCCTTACCGGCGTGGCTTTTCTGTTTATCTCCATGAGCCACTCCGTGGTAGAAGTTGCCCTGGGGATTGCCTCCATTACCTACGGCGGCTTACTCGGCACTTTTCTACTGGGTCGGCTCTTTAAACAGGTATCGGAAAAGGGCGCATTAATCGGCTTTACGGTAGGCATTTTAGCCATGTTATCGGTAAGCCTTTTACCCTATTTATTCCATGTTCCTCCTGTTATGCATTGGACCTGGTTCGTAGCGCTGGGGACAACCATTACCATTACCGTCGGTCTGTTTTTCAGAAAATAAACGGTTGCTTTATCGGGTCAGGGCGGGATTGTGCAGGATGTAGCCGTGCGCGTCCATACGGTATTTACGTTTCAGCTCCAGCGTATCTGCCGGCAGCAGGCTGGTAAAGCCGTAGCGGGCCCGCAGCGTATCCACTGCCGTGTTAAGCACTTCCTGGCGATCCTGTTCGTCAAACAACAAGGCCTGAAAGCGGGCGGCCCCAAGATGGGAAACCGAGACCCCTACCCGGCGGATGCGGACACGCCGCAGACGGATCGCTTCAAAGATACGCTCTACCTGGCCGAAAAGCCGAATCCCGTCGTTGGTGGGATAGTCCAGACTGCGGCTGCGGGCATGTCGTTTGAAATCGGAATACCCGATTTTGACCGATACGGTACGGGCCGTTAAATCCTGCTCCCGCAATTTTTTTGCAATCCGTTCGGTTAAATATTGCAAGGTGCCTTTAACCAAATCCATGTCCGATGTATCTTCTTCAAAGCTGGTTTCGCGACTGATTTGCCCGGGAATGATTTTGCGCTCCACCGGCCGTTGATCGATACCGTTGGCAAAATGCCATAAGGAGCGTCCGTTTTTGCCGAATAGTTGTTCCAGAATCATGGCCGGCAAAGCCGCCAGTTGTCCCACGGTAAAAATACGTAAATCCACCAGCCGCTCTTTGGCCATCCGTCCGATACCGGGCAGGACATCAACCGGAAGGGGCGCTAAAAAGGCCCGCTCCTCTCCGGACGGAACATAAACCGTACCCCCCGGTTTTTTTAAATCCGAGGCAATACGGGCAATAACTTTGCTGCTGCCGATGCCTACCGAAAGCCCTACACCCGTGCGTTCGTATACCTCTTTTTTGATGGTTTCGGCCACCCACAAAGGCGAAGGATAGAGATGCAGGGCGCCGCTTAAATCCAGATAGGCGTCGTCCGGGGAAGTGAATTCCACCTGGGGTGTGTACTTCATATATACCTGCTGAAATATCTCCGAAATAGCACGATAATGTTCGTAGTTCCCCTTTAAAAAGATAGCCCGGGGACAGATCGCTTTAGCTCTCATCAAGGGCATGCCGGTGCGCACCCCGCAGGCCCGCGCTTCGTAACTGGCCGTATGCACCACACCGCGCTGGTCTTCTTTGCCACCCACAATTACGGGTTTTCCCCGCAAGCGGGGATTAAAGCCCTGTTCTACCGAAGCAAAGAATGCATCGGCATCGATGTGAAAAATTAATATTCTCTTCGGTTTCGCTTCTGCCATGAATCTTCCGTTTCCCAAATTCAGCAATAGAAAAATCTATTGCGGTAATTATCAGCCATCCAAACAGACCCGCGCCACCTGCCAGTCGAAATCGGCACTGTTGAACATCAACTCGAAATAATCGGAACTGTCCGAGATAACCGAATAGTGATGCTGACGGGTATAGCCCTGATGACTCACCCAGTGTCCGTTTACCTGTTTAATTTTATAGACGCGTCCGTTCCATTTGAAACGCAACGGTTTTAAATGTCCCTCTCTGAAATAACTAATGACCTCGATCGGTTCGAAAATATCTTCGAAGGTCATATCGGTTACTCCTGTTTTTTAGTAGTACTTTTGTACACCTAATATAAAACAGGAACAGACGAAATGCAACCCTGAAACAGACTAAAAAACGGGATTGGGGCGGATAGCGGTAGAGACCGGAAAGTAGCATAAAATTCTAGGAAACGGTTATGAATCGGGAAGAGGGAAAGAGTCTATAGCTCCCGGATAACCGTATGGACCTTGCCTAATAATTCGAAGCCGGGCGTTTTTGCATCTACAATCAGGGGAGCCGTGGAGGGATCCGTCGTTTCCAGACGAATCAGGCCGCGTTCAAAATAGGTCTTGCGGATGAAAACCCGTTCACCGAGGCGAACGGCGGCAATATCACCGTTTCGCGGTTTACGGTTCATTTCGACGGTTAAGAAATCCCCCTGCAAAATTCCCACGGCAGAAAGGCCGTCGTCCGCCGCGCGCAGGGTAAGATAGCGGGTATCGTTTTTTTTATAGTTGCGGATCAACTCGCCAAGCGAATAATCCCCTCCGCTTCCCCACTCGTTTTCGACGTGCACCTGACCGATGAGAGGAATATTGTAAAATTCCCCTTTGGGAACCGAGAGATGCGGAGATGCTTTTATTGCCGCCTGTTTATTTTTCATAGATGACACACCGGGGATTAATTGATTTCCCGTACCAGGCCGACCACTTTCCCCTGGATAGACCATTCCCCTTCGGGATAGATATTATCATAATTGGGATTCTCGGCTTTCAGAAATGTTTGGCCACGGTCGGTCATTAAACGTTTGACGGTCACTTCATCATGGAGTAAGGCAACAACGATATCCCGGTTACGAGCCATATTGGTGGAATTCACAATAACCAGATCATCTTCGAAGATGCCGGCGTTAATCATACTGTCGCCGCGTACTTTTAAAGCAAAATACCGTCCTTCGGCTTTAATCATGGCCCGGGGGATGGGAATGTAACGTTCCACGTTTTCCTGGGCCAGAATGGGAAATCCGGCAGCCACCCGGCCGATTAAAGGTACGCTGACCTCATTTTTATTAGCCGGTGCATATTGGGGATCGATGATGCGCAGACCGCGGGCAGCTGAATCCTTCTCCAGATATCCTTTGGCTACCAGAGCATCGATATGTTTCAAAATGGCAAATTTCGACTTAATATTCATTTGATTGGCCAGTTCCTGGTAAGATGGCGGATACCCCTTGTCTTCAATATTTTTCGCGATCAACTGTAAAATCTCTTTTTGACGCTTGGTAATGTTTTTCATCTTGTCTCCGCTTAATGTACTAAGGTACACCAATTATATTAAAAATTCGGATTGATGTCAATAGGGAATCCGGATAATCCCCAAAAAATATTATTGCCCGATCCATTCGAAAAAGAGGGCCTCGAAATTCCGGCCTTTTTCTTTTTCCAGGCGATCCAATTCGGGAGCCGTAATTGTCTTTATCACTTTACCCTGATGCAGAACAATAAGGGTATCGCACCATTGACGTATAAAAGGTAAAATATGGGAAGAAAGAATGATGGTATGTCCGTTCTCTTTCATTTGCTGCAAATACGAACGTAATTTTTTGAGGGCCAGGGCGTCCAATCCGTTTAACGCTTCATCCAGGATCATCAGTTCGGGCCGGTTGATGAGCGCCACCGCAATGGACAGCTTTTGGCGCATACCGTGGGAATAATTAATAATCAGTTCATCTTGCTTCGGATTCAGGTCCAGCATTTCCGTTAAAAAGGAAATTTCCTCTTCCATATTAGGACAGCTACGGATAAGGCCGATCATTTGTAATAATTCCCGGCCGGTCAGGTAAGGCATCAGCTCGCTGTCTTCCGGGGCATAGCCCAGATGTGATTTCAATTTGCGCCGTTCCTTCTTTACATCGATCTCTCCAAATTTGATTGAACCGGTAAAATCGGTCAGAATACCGCTGCAGGCTTCTAATAAAGAACTTTTCCCGGCTCCGTTCAACCCGACCAATCCCGTTATGCGGGCCGGCTCGATTTCAAGGCTCAGATGATCGATGGCTGTCAATGTTTCATATTGGATATGTACATTTTTAATACTTAGCATGGTATCCTCAGGAATTAAAAAAGCGGTAGCTTTTATACGAATGGATCATGAGAAAAACAACACTTACCAGGGGGCCGACTAACCGGTAATTCACCGATAATACAAGAATAAACAAGACCGTGAAATGATACAGGTAGCCGGCCAGCCGGAGATCCTCATAAAAATAGATCTGGAAATTAATCACCACGGAGAGAACGATTACGGCAAATAACAATAAAACACCGAGCCAGTTCAGCAATACGGCAAAATCGCTGCCGATGCTGAGCAGAAAAATTCCCTGCCCGAAAACAAGTAGCAGGACAAATAAAAATTCCGCCCAAAAACGGGCGAACCATAATTGAGCAAAACGAATGGGCATCGTCAGCATAAACCACCGGGGATCGGTGCCGGCATATTTTGTATTGAAATATTGGGCGTAGTGCAAATAGATAAGGAGTAAACCGCTTACTATCATCCACATATCGGCCCGGGCCACCTCCCCAAAATAGAATCCCGCCTGGATTATAAAGTAAAAAACGAAAGTATAAATCTTTAATTTTCTATAGCGTGGGTTACGCCAGGAAGCGGCCATTTCCTTAAAAAACAAGGCACGCATCTTCTGTGGTAACACAGTAAAAAAATTTTGCAGATTCCATATTTTTGGAGCTTTCTTTCGAAAACGGACCTCTTTCAAGGGGTAAAGTGTCTCCAGATCAAATTTCAGGGCATCGCTTCTGTGCCAGTAAAACCATAGGCCCAACAGTAAACAAAATGAGGCATCCCAGCGCCAAATCGATGCATTAAAGATAATGAAAGCGGCAGAAATCAATCCATACCCGATGGCAAGAGCAATAGTAACAGTCAGGAACCGGCGATTCCTACCGAATATCCCAATTAAATTAACCATCAGATAAAAAAGAATAAGATCATAGATGAGTAAAACAACAAAAGCCGTCAAAGCCGTAAAGGGGGCCAGCAATCCAAGAGAAGCAAACAATAAAACGCTAAGTAGAAAAAAAACGATTAGATATTTGTGATAGAAATAGGCCAGCATCTCTACAAGCTGTTTGTCCGACAAAGGTTGGCCATAAAAAAGGGATATAAATTTCAGGCGAGGAAGGGTATAAGAGAGGACAAAGGGTGCACTCAACCATATAGATAAAACCAGAAAATGAACAATATGGGCTGCTAATGTCCAGGTTGTAATATGAAATTTCGCAAGCAGTTGTTCGAATCCGCCGGCAATGCGTCCCACTAAAAAAACGAAAATCATACCCGCTAAAATAATGATTTCCAGGCGATTCGGCCAGGACTGGGATCGCCAGAGATATTTGGGTTGCTTAAATAAAAATCGGATCATAAGGGCCTTGGCAATATTACGGCTTGATGTTTCACGGAAGATGTTCGGTAATTTGCGGTATCCCGTCCTTATGCACCAGATAGGCCAGTACTTTCAGCTTTATGTAGTCGCCATGGAAGAAATAGTAACCTTTCTGCGCTCCCTGCCAGGCCGTACGCCAGGAATCTTTAACGAGGAACCAGTCATCTCCTTCAAACCGATGAAATCCGATTATATGCATCAGATGATCATCGCTAGTCGAGCCGTTTTCAAAACGGAGCTCCCTGGCATAGGCGTCGATATGGGATGAGGGGATATCAAACGGCGGAACAAAGGTCACGTCCTGCTTGCCCATGCGTCCCGGTTCTACGATATCACTGTCGAATGCCACGGAAAAACCGGTGCGGACAGCTTGTTTCAGGGAATTATAAAAAACGGTCAGGGGTACATTAAAATATTTTTTTTGATGGGCCCAGTTATCAGGCACTTTCAATTCTGTAAATTGATAAGCCGGTGCATACAAAAAGGAGGTGACCATCAAATAATCTTTCCAGGGCAGGGCCACAAATGTATCCCGGAAGGACCTGGGGGTATAAGAGTGCCCCTCATACATAAAATGAAGAGGAGGCGGTCCCAGCTCTTCATCGAGAATCTGCCTGACTTTGGCCACTACCAGATCTTCATCCCACAGCCGAAGGGTTTTCACCTCGTTCATCAACTGTTTCAAACGAGATTCCAGTTCGATATGATTATAGGTTTCGGAGTTTCGCACCTGGCCGCGGTAAACGGATTGGGGAACCATGCCATATTTTTGAATGATATCGGTCACACCGGTAAACAGATCGCCCGGCCCGAAACGGGATTCCCCTTTGGTGCGAACAAAACGGCGCGCTTTTTCTATAAAGGCGAAATAAACCGGGAACATCACCGCCAGCTTCACCGGCTTCAGGCCCAAACGATGCGCTTCCGATTCTACGAAAGAAAGAGTGGAAAAACTCCAGCAGGAATTGGTCGTATCCTGATTCATGGCAGGAAAATGAAAAATCGCTTTAAACGGTTTTATTGATTGCGGCTTGTGTAAGGTTTTCAAATAGTCCAGTGCTTCCTGATGCAGCGTTTGCGCGGGTAGAAGGGTGGCCATGACTATGAGCAGCGTTAATAGTATCCCATAATATTTTTTCATATTGAATGCTCTCCGGTTTGTTGCCTGTTCAAAACGGAATTTAGCGGATCAACTTATGTGGCACAACTATTCCGGGAAAATAAACGGATTGGGCCCGGGCAACCCCATGCGGACTTACAATATACCCTGGCAGCATGTCCTTCCCGCATAAAGCGGATTCATTCCCTTTCTTTCGTTGATTTTCAAGCAGGCAGAAAACTAATTTTTTTGTTCATTTTTAAGGATATAATTTGTAGATTTAAGGAACATTATTGAACAGGAAAAAACAGGAGATAAGTATATGAAAGACCGTATCTTTAACTTTAACGCCGGACCCGCAGCCTTACCGCTTCCTGTCTTGCAAGAAGCTCAAGAGGATTTATTAAACTATAAGGGCGAGGGTATATCCGTTCTTGAAATGAGTCACCGTTCCAAAACCTTCGACGGCATCATCAAGGATGCCGAACGTTTAATGAAAGAGGTCATGGGTATTCCCGAAGGATATAAAGTACTTTTTATGCAGGGTGGCGCCACTCTGCAGTTTGCAGCCGTTCCCATGAATATCATGCAAGACAGTCAGTTTGCCGAATATGTGAATACCGGTTCCTGGTCCAAGAAGGCCATTGCCGAAGCCGAAAAGCTGGGAAGAACCGTAAAGATAGTCGCCAGTTCGGAAGATGAAAATTTTTCTTATATTCCAGGAAACATTTCCGCCTCCCAGGAGGCTGCTTATCTGCATATTACTTCCAACAACACCATTGCCGGTACCCAGTTTGCCTCGTATCCCGACCCGGGCCGTGTTGATTTGGTATGTGATATGTCCTCCGACATAAATTGCCGGAAAATCGATGTCAGCCAATTCGCTTTAATTTATGCCGGTGCGCAGAAAAATATGGGACCCAGCGGGGTGACCATTGTGATAATTCGCGAAGACCTGTTGGAGAAGAGTCCGGCCGACCTACCTACAATGATCAGTTACAAAATCATCGGTGGAAAGGATTCTCTATACAACACGCCGCCCACGTTCGGTATTTACCTGATCAAACTGGTTCTGGAATGGATGCAGCGTTCCGGCGGTATTGAGAAGATTGAGCAGATCAACCGTCAGAAAGCGCGTTTATTGTATGATGCCATCGACAAGACGGATTTTTATCGGGGTACGGTGCGGAAAGACAGTCGTTCCCTGATGAATGTGACCTTCCGTCTGCCTTCCGAAGAACTGGAGCAAAAATTTGTAGCCGAAGCGCTTGAAAACGGCATGCTCGGCTTAAAGGGCCACCGTTCGGTCGGCGGTATCCGGGCATCTATTTACAACGCCGTTCCTCTGGCGGCGGTACAGACTCTGGTTGATTTCATGGATACATTTGAAAAGGCCAACGGTTAAAAACAAATAACTCCTGTCGCTTCTGACGCCGGAAAGGGGCAGGAGTTTTATCTTCTAAAATCTTTATCTCTTTCAGGTATTTCTTTGCCGGTAGCCCCGTCTCATAAGATGGTTTTAACTCAAATTTCATACTGAAAGCGGCACAACTCTTCACTAATCCGCCACAATTTCTTACCGACTTCTTCATTATAGGCAATCCCGGCCGGTCGACTTTCGCTTAAACCGGAAAAATATTTACCGCTTACTCCCTCCACTTGCGGAGAAAGCGCCAAATAAACGGAGGTCTTTGCCCCTTCCGCGGTGGAAGCCCCCCCGTTTCCCCAACCGGCCTGCAACAATTTGGTTCGAATGACACCGGGATGAAGACAATTGACCGTTATTTCATTTTTATTCAGACGACGGGCCAGCTCGAAGGTAAACAGGATATTGGCCAGTTTACTCAGGCTATATGCGGCATACCCGGAATAACCCTGCTCACCCTGAAGATTATTAAAATCAATGGAAGCGGCGTGGGCCATGGAACTCACCACCACAATGCGGGAGGGAACACTGTGTTTCAATAAATCGAGCGTAAGGCCGGTAAGCAGAAATACGGCCAAATGATTTACGGCAAAGGTCATTTCCAGACCGTCCGCTGTAAGCCGCCGCTTCTTTTCAAACACACCGGCATTATTGATCAGTACATCGAGACGTTCGTATTTTTGATGCAGTTCTTCGGACATTCTATGAATATCGGCCAGGGATGAAAGGTCTCCGCAGATCATCTCCACCGCCTCATTGGCCGTCAACGACCGTATTTCCCGCACTGTTTCCCGGCAGCGCTGTCGGTTACGACCATGGATAATAACCCGGTGACCTTCTCCGGCAATCATCAGTGCGGTCTGTTTGCCGATGCCATCGGTGGATCCGCTAATCAAAATTATTTTGGATGACATGAATTATTCCCTCTTTTATATCCGTGTAAAATTAATATTGTATCATAATTTAAAATTACATAAAATTCGGTATAAAATCACGAATCAATCGGAGCATACATGTTCTTTTCCCATAATTTTGTTTCATTAAGGCCACCAGGACGCCTGGTACGCACTTCCCTTATTTTATTGGCGACTCTTTTACTGTTTTCCTGTTCAAAGCCCGGGGACCTGATCATACAGGGTACCACCATGGGAACCTTGTACCATATCAAAATCGCTGATAGAGCTCTTCAAACGCCTTCTTTGTTACAGAGCCGAATCGATTCCTTGCTCAAAGAAATAAACCGGCAGATGTCTACCTATATTCCGGGCAGCGAAATATCCCGTTTTAATCGTCTGCATTCCGACCGGCCCTATCCTGTATCGCCGCAATTTATGGAAGTACTTAAATTATCCTTACAAATCAACCGGGAATCTCACGGTGCTTTTGACGTAACCGTCGGTCCGCTGGTCGACTTATGGGGCTTCGGGAAGAAAGGAGAGCGCCAAAGCCCTCCACCCGAAGATCAAATCGAACAGATTCGTTCCAGGGTCGGTTCGCAATTCATTCATATTCTCAATGATTCCATGATCAGTAAATCGAATCCCGAAAGTGAACTGGATTTTAGTGCTGTGGCCAAAGGTTATGGCGTGGACGAAGTGACCCGTTTTTTAAGTCAACTGGGATATAAAAACTTTATAGTCGAAATCGGCGGAGAGGTAGAAGTACGGGGTTTCCATTTCAACAATCCCTGGAAAATCGGCATTGACCGGCCACAAATCGGGAATCAACCCGGAGAAAAGCTGGAAGCTATTTTAAAACTCAGCAATATAGCCGTTGCCACCAGCGGTGATTACCGTAATTATTTTATCTCCGGTCATCATCTTTACTCCCATGAAATCAATCCGGCCACCGGCTATCCGATCGATAACGGCGTCGCCTCGGTTACGATCATTGCCCCCTCCTGCGCTCTGGCCGATGCCATGGCTACCGCTATCATGGTTATGGGAGGTAAAAGCGGACTGGCCTGGGTAGAATCCAAACCAAAAGTGGAAACACTCATTATAGTGCACCGCAAGGAAGGATTTAAGGAGATGATGAGCAGCGGATTCAAAACATTTTTAAAGAAATCAACTCATTAAACGCGAATCAGGGGGCATCCGGCAGGAGATATTACTGATATCGGTTTTATATTCTTTCTCCGAACGAACCAAATCTTCGGCCAGTTTAACCTCGGATAAATCATCCAATTTATCCAGAATGGGCTGCCATTGATCATATTGCATCAGTTCCAGCCGAAATTTGGCGATATGCGGTAAATCTCTCAGATAGCCGCTGATATGCTTGCGCATCTCGATAATCCCTTTCCGCTCCCCTTTATAGGCTATACTGTATTGATAGTGTCTTTTTAAAAGGCGGATTCTTTCTTTTAGATCCGGAGAAGCGGTAATTTCCTCCGATTGCAGGTATTTCCTGGCAGAACGAAATATCCACGGATTATGAATGGCTCCCCTGCCAATCATTACCGCATCACAGCCGGTTTCGGCAAACATTTGTTTAACCTGCTTCGCGTCGGTAACATCACCGTTACCAATCACGGGAATGCCCACCGCTTTTTTCACTTCCCCGATCCAGCGCCAGTCTGCCTGCCCCTTATAGCCCTGGGCACGTGTTCGGGCATGCAAAGCAAGGGCCTCGATGCCCACATCTTCCATTTTCCTGGCAATTTCCACGATTTCAATTGATTCTGCATCCCATCCCAGGCGAGTTTTGGCAGTCACCGGTACACTCACCGAACGGGCGACGGCTTTACAAATATCGATCATAAGCGGGACATCTCTTAACAGGCCGGCTCCGGCTCCTTTTAATGCCACTTTTTTTACCGGGCAGCCAAAATTAATATCGATAAAATCCGGCCCCTTCTCTTCAGCCAGTTGAGCGGCTCTTACCATAGCGCCCACCCGGTTGCCATAAATCTGAATACCGATCGGGTGCTCTTCAGGCTGAATGGTCATTTTTTTAAACGCCTTCCGGGCATCCCGGATCAAGGCTTCGGAACTGATAAATTCGGAATAAACCACGTCAGCACCCAACTCTTTACAAATCATCCGAAACGGATAATCCGTAACACTCTCCATGGGCGCCAGAAAGAGCCCCTGTTCGATTTCATAACTTCCGTATTTAATAACCATAGTCAAAAATCATCGATATGTTCGCGTCCTTTCATTCCACCCTGCAACGGATGCCAGAACTCAATATAGTCTTCGTCCAGTTTCCAGCATAAAAATACCTCTTCACCATTGGGACGAAGGGCCGGAAAATCAACCAGACCCTGTTCAATCCCTTTCACTTCAATACCGTCATCGTTCAGTTGATGAATCAGGCCGAGCATCCGTCTGTACCGGGGCGGAAATTCGTCCCGTGTGCCGGGATGATAGCCGGGTTTATATCGACCCTGATAAATATCGAACCCGTTTTCAGTCAGGACGATACTAAGCTGCCTTAATTCTTCCAGAAGCGGGCGCAGATAACGGATTTTCGCATTGGCTTCGGCAATGGTAAAATGTTTTATATAGGAATAGTTGGCCATTGATCATCACTTATTTTTTGTATTGTTTCTTAAGCTAAAAAACAGAGGTAATAAATACAAACCGAATCGATTATTATATCGAAGCGGACGGCGGAATGCGCAGCCGGGCCGGTATACTGTAATTTCTGGTAAGAATATCCACTTTCAGGTTGAGCCCATCCACGGTATAGGTACGATCCACATACCCCAGACCCACATGTTGCTGAGAAATGGGGTCAAAGGCATAACTGGTTAAGGTGCCGATGATTTGATGATTATAGGCGATTTTCACCGGCGGAGGTTCATCCAGCTGACCAAAGATGTCCACAATCATCAAATATTTTTGAACCGTACCATAGGTATCGAGACGGGCGATGACTTCCTGACCGGTATAAGCTCCTTTCGTGAAACTGACGGCATTGAGTAACCGCGCTTCATGAGGATTATACTCTTCGGTAAGCTCTGTACCCCAATCGGGCATACCGCTCTCCACACGAATAATCTGGAAGGCTTCTTCCCCGATCAACACGCCGTTAAATTGATTCATTTCTTCCACAATCCAATCTACCAGGGAAGTCGAATTTTCGGTCGGCAGGCATAAATTATAAGCGGGAACCATAAAATTATCGTTACGCAGAGCCGGAAATTCGCTTTCGCCATTCTTAAGCCAAACCGTATCGTCTTTAATGGAAATCGCATGCCCGCTGCAACTTTCGATCAGGGAAATACTTTGGGGGCCGATCAGTGTTAGCCAAAGAAATCCCTCGGAGGCATCCGCGATGTCAACCGTTTCGGTTAATTGTAAACGTTCCAGCCAGGAAAGAATATGTTTGCTGTCCATAAAACTGGAGACAAGCAATACATCGGGAATCAGATGGAGAGTTCGGCAATAATCGACAATTTTACCCTGTGGTGTACTGAAAACCGTATCGCAAACGGTCTGAGCAAACAGACAATGCATATCATTGGTAGATGTGTGATTAAGAAAATCAATCGTATCCGGTCCGCTTAACTTTACTTTACCGAGATAACTGCGGTCCAGTAAAACCACGCTGTTTTTGGCCCGTTCAATTTCCACGGCAGGATCGCCGTAATGAGCGGGAAGTATCCAATGATTTATTTCTGCCCAACGCGCTTCGTGGCTTACATGAAATTCATGTAAAGGTAATCTTTTCATACTCAGGACGGTTCATTAAACCCGGTCAGTAATTATCAATACACTTAATTTGGCCTGTTGAATTGTATTTGTCAAGTGAAAAATATTTATTCCAGACAGAAGAGGTTCCATAAATACGTCTGCAAGTTGGGTCTCTTCGTGGTGGTAATTTTAAAAACGCTTAAATTATGATATTGGAGATCGGCTCCGGCCCAAAAGCGGATACCCATCCGGATGGGATGTAACAAAGAAAAAACTCCGCAGGAAGCAGAACTTTTTACGGCCCTCGTTCTTATGGAGTTTAACAGGTCAGAAGGTTATTTCCCTTCGATCTCATCTGCCAGTTTACCGGCATCATACAAATGGCGCAGAGCTTCTGTAATATATCCCGTATGAACGGCAACCGCCCGGTTTTTGCGAATATTGTATTCAAATTTTCCCGCAAGACTTTCAATATTTCCGTCGAAAATCAATCCCACAACCTCCGCCTTTCGGTTAATAACCGGTGAACCTGAATTTCCCCCGATAATATCACAGGTATTGACAAAATTAACCGGAGTAGCCAGATTCAATTTGTTTTGATTCTTCCAAAATCTTTGCGGAAGTTGGAAATCTTTTTCCTGATCGAAACTCAATGATCGGTCATATAAACCGTACAGGGTAGTCTTATACGGTGCCTTTGTGCCGTTCATGGGATATCCTTTAACCGTACCATAGGAAAGGCGTAAGGTAAAGGTGGCATCCGGATACATACTTTTACCATAAACGGCAAATCGCGCTTTAGCAATTTTCTCGGAGGCCGGAGCAAGTACACTTTCGATATTCTTTTTAGACCATTCCCGATTTTTACGCAAAATAGGGTCGATTTCCCTCGCAAGGACAATCATGGGGTCCGTACTCTTCTTTACGGCCTCCATTCCGCCGTCCATTAACTTCTTACGGTAATCCACAGCCAGTAATTTGCTTCCTTCCACCAATTCTTTGGCGACTCGTTCGGGAGTTTTACCTTTTAACACGGTTTTTATAAACGGATCATCTTTACCCAAAACCGATAAAGACATATGGAGCCCCCAGGCAAGATTAAACTGTTCAAAATCGGCATAAATCGGAGCCGGAGATAACAAACGGTATTTCAGCACCGGAAGTTGCGAATCGTGGTATCCTTCCAATCGTTCTTTATCGGGTTTTTTAATTTCTTCCACATATTGCACAATACCCGTGGCAATGCCGGCCATTCGGGAACCGATTATTCGTTCGAATGTCAGTTTTTTCAGATATTTCTTCTGTTTTTCGATGCTATTGGCAATGATATCCCAGGCATCGCCATATTCCTTTTGCCATTGAGGATTGGAAGCGATCTTTTTGCGAAAATCGGCTTCTTCTCTTTTGCGCTTGTTCATCAAAGTAGTATCCTGCAATCCTTCATATTCGCCGGTCATCGCTTTTTCTGCGTTGGAAAGACCGAAAAGGTGGACCAGGGCCCGACGCTGCTGTTCCGGCCCTCGAGCCGCATATTTTTTTAAACTCTTAATCCATGATTTGATATATTTTAATGACATCGGATAACCATAATCCTTTTGAAAAAGCAGTTGCGCATAAGTATTCAGTCTGCTGGTAGAACCGGGATTTCCGGAGACGAAGACAAGTTCATTATCCTTGGCACCTTTGGCATTCCATTTAAAATAATCGGGCGAATGAATCGGCTTGCCATTTTCATAAACACGGAAGAAGGCCACATCCAAATCATAACGGGGATAGGTAAAGTTATCGAAGTCTCCTCCGAAATAGGCAGCCTGTCTTTCCGGAGCAAATACCAGACGAACATCGGTATATTTTTTATAGCGGTAAAGCCAGTATTCACCACCATGATACAGATTTACAACCCTTGATTTTAATCCGGTTTTATCCATACTCTCTTTTTCTATATCGGCAATAACCGCCTCTTTGGCCTTGAAAGCCTCTTCATGATTCATACCTTTTTTAACGGCGGCTAAAACACGTTGGGTTACATTCTGCATGGACATCAACACATTGACTTCCAGATCGGAACTCTTTAATTCCTGATCCGGTGTGACAGCATAGAAACCGGTTTGTACATAATTTCTCTTCTCCGAAGAAATTTTTTGCAATTGACCAACAGCCACATGATGATTGGTCATGACCAGACCGTTGGGACTCACAAAGGAACCCGAACCGCCGTCCATGAAACGGACACTGGACAAACGAACATGGTCCAGCCACTTTTGAGTGGGCGTGAAGCCATATTTTTCCTTTAACTGTTTCACCGGCGGATTATCAAAAGTCCACATGCCCTCATCCGGTTTAGCGAAAAGTGAATTGGTAAGAACGAGTATAACCAGGAATACCGAGGTTTTAAAAATAATATGAAAAATTTTTTTGTTTCCCATGAGAGCTCTCCTTTTCTTAATAGATTGATCGACTATTACAAGCCCTTAGACGTAAAATCCGTTTCCATGTTTCATCAGAATTTAAATAAAAAAAATAAGGCTGCCCGAAGGCAGCCTTTCTTTAAGTCTTTAAAGACGATGCTATTTATTTACCTGAAACGTACGGTCCCCGTTTTCAAAGAACTTAACAATTTGATTGGCTGCAGCCAGGCCGGCATTGATATTTGCTTCTGCCGTTTGAGCCCCCATCTTTTTGGGAGTAAAGAAAAACCGTCCTTCATATTTTTCGGCAATTTCCCCGGCACAATCCGGGGCAATATCGGATATATATTTAAAATCCGGACGCTCGGCAAAGACCTTTAACAAATCGCCTTCATGAATAACCTCTTTACGGGCCGTATTAACCAGCACGGCATTCTGCGGCATCCTGGATAATAAGGCATAATTGACAGATTTAACGGTGTGTTCGTTGGCCGGAATATGCAGCGAAACGTATTGACAGGTTTCATAAAGCTCTTCCACGGAATCCAGGGCGCTCACTCCGTCTTTTTCAATAACTTCCTTCGGGATAAAGGGGTCATAGGCATACAATTCCATGCCGAATCCCCTGGCAATACCGGCTACCAGACTGCCCACATGACCATAGGCCTGAATGCCCAAAGTTTTGCCGCGTAGTTCCGTACCGGGCTTGCCATTAAATTGATTTCGGGCCAAATAGACCATCATCCCCAGAGCCAGTTCGGCCACGGCATTGGAATTTTGACCCGGAGTATTCATGACCACGATGCCCTTTTCGGTAGCCGCTTGCAGATCGATATTGTCGTAGCCGGCGCCGGCGCGGACAATGATTTTCAATCCGGGAGCATGGTCCATTACTTCCCGGGTAGCCTTATCGCTGCGGATGATCAGAGCATCGACATCTTTGACGGCAGAAATAAAATCTTTCTGATCAGCGTATTTTTCCAATAAAGCAAATTCATAGCCTGCCGCCTTCACGATTTTTTGTATACCCTCCACGGCCCTGGCAGCAAAGGGTTTAACAGTGGCAACTAATACTTTTGGCATGGTCTTACCTCACTTTATTTTTGTGATTACCTTGATCTTTTTTACCATAGAAGTTAAAAGACACAGTAATCAAAAACAACCGCCCGAAAAAATTTGTTTATAGCGACCCAAAAGGAAAAACCCGCCGGTTTTCAATTTGAAAAAATGAGGTGCGAACTCCCGTTTCCGGTCGGATTCCCCTTTACGGAGTGGGTTTGGTCCCTTGAGAAAAGAATGAGTGGGAAATAGAACTTCCCAATATCCCTAGAGATTAATTCTTGTAGTCCAACCTTTTAACATAGCTAACGTACTGTATTTATAAAGGTTGATTCCTGTATTAGGAATTTGGCACGACCTATGCAATAAGTCAAATTGAATTCAATACTAACTCTAACTGAAAGGACGACAAAATGTGGCAAGCATGGACTAACGGGATATTGGGAGCTTGGATTTTCATTGCAGCTTTTCTGAATTTTACTCCATCCGGAAATTTATGGAATGATCTGATCGTAGGTATTGTTGCTGCTTATGTAGGATATCTGCTGGCAAAAGAGAAATCATGGCAAGGTTGGCTTAGCGTAGTTATTGGTATTTGGTTGATTATAGCCGCTTTCATACCGGCATTGCAAGGCGGTGCCGGTAATTTGTGGAACGATGTCATCAGCGGTACCTTGTTGATGGTTGCCGGATTCGGAGCTCTCGGCGGTTCAGGAAAAGGCAGTGTGGCGTAATCTCAAACACTGAATCTAGAGTTTGAAAAAGAGGGTTATAACAAGTCGGATTGAATTGATCCGACTTGTTTTATTTATTAAAATAAAAAATTTTTGAGGCATAGATGAAGATTGGTATCGATCTCGGTTCTTCCACGGCCAAAGTGGTTATCCTATCCGATCAAAATGATCTGGAATTTAAAGTTTATACCCGTCATAATGGCCAGGTCAAAGACACCTTGTTACATATTCTACGGCAACTTCTTCCCGAATACGGGCAGGAAAGCTTTACGGTAAATATTACCGGGAGTGCCGGAATGGGATTGGCGGCACGTATCTCAGTTCCCTTCGTTCAGGAGGTTATCGCTCTTTCCAAAGCGATTCGTAGTTTTTACAGAGAAATATCCACCTTTATCGAACTCGGCGGAGAAGACGCCAAAATCGTCCTTTTCAGTAAAAACCAGACGCCGGAAATGAGAATGAACGGCAGTTGTGCCGGCGGAACAGGGTCTTTTATCGATCAAATGGCTACTCTGTTAAATGTTTCCCCCACCACATTAAATGAAATGGCCAAACAGAGTAAAAAGAAGCTGTATATCGCCTCCCGCTGCGGAGTCTTCGCCAAAACGGACGTTCAGGCTTTGCTCAACAAGGGAGAGGATAAAAACGACATAGCCAGAGCTGTATTTACTGCTGTTGCCAATCAGGCCATTACTTCGCTCCTGGCCGGGGCCGATGTTAAAGGAAAAGTCCTTTTCGCCGGTGGCCCGCTCACTTTTTTATCCGAATTACGGACTGCATTTGTAGAAACACTGGAACAACCTCGAGAAAACTTTATCCTGCCGGACCACTCCGAAGTATTGGTGGCCATGGGTGCCTCCCTGCTCTCAGAAGAGAATTCTCAACAATTTACATTAAAACAATTGCTGCGTACTCTGGCAGATGAAAAAAAAGGACTACAGACCATTCGTACCTTGCAGCCCCTTTTCACTTCTCAAAAAGAATATGAGGCCTTCCAACAGCGTCACAATCGTTTTAATGTCCGTAAACTTCGTCCGGAAGAACGAGGGGAATCGACTGCGCTCTTTTTGGGAATCGACGCCGGTTCAACTACAACCAAGCTTCTGCTTATGGATGAACATAACAATATTGTGGATCAATATTACGCGAGCAATTCAGGCACACCCCTGGAAGTGGCACGGAAAGGGCTGCGCCGCTTCCGACCCTACCTGAAAAAGGGCCTTTTACGAGCCGCTTACGCAACCGGTTACGGGGAAGAATTTATTAAAATCGCGCTTAATCTGGACGGCGGTATCGTAGAAACCATGGCCCATTTTAAGGCCGGAGCTCTGTTTAATGATCAGCTTAGTTTTATTGTGGATGTGGGCGGACAGGACATCAAATCCATTAAAATTGAAAATAAAATTGTGAGTGATATTCAGCTCAATGAAGCCTGCTCCTCCGGTACCGGTTCCTTTATCGAGACTTTTGCCAGCAGTTTGAATCTTGAGTTAAGTGATTTTGTCGAACAGGCGCTGTTTGCCAAGAATCCTGTGGACCTTGGTTCCCGCTGCTCCGTTTTTATGAATTCCAAAGTAAAAGAAGCATTAAAAGATGGTGTGCCGGTAAGTGATATAGCCGCCGGTCTGGCCTACTCCGTAGTTAAAAATGCCCTGTATAAAGTGATTAAAATTCGCAATACGGATGAGCTGGGCGAGAATGTTTTTGTTCAGGGAGGGACCTTCAAAAATGATGCCGTACTGCGTGCTTTCGAATTGCTCACCGGTAAGCACGTAATTCGATTGAATATTTCGGAATATATGGGTGCTTTCGGTGCCGCACTATACGCTAAACAGTTCTATGAATCTCATCCGCATTACAAAACCAAATTTAACATAGATGATATTGATCATATCGAATTTACCCGGCGCGAAATCCATTGTAACGGTTGTGGCAATAAATGCCGTATTTCGCAATTTACCTTTGCCAATAAAAACCGCTTTTATACAGGCAACCGCTGTGAACGCTATTTTTCCAATAAAGTAAGCACGGAACGTATTACCGAAAATTATTTCCGCAACCGGGAGGAAATTTTATTTGATGTGGACCGCTATATGGACCTATCCCGGCTACCGGTAATTGATACCGATAAACCGGTTATCGGTATTCCCAGAGTTCTGGCGGTTTACGAACACTATCCGTTTTTCTACAGTTTTTTCCGCCGTCTCGGTTTTAAAGTGATCCTTTCCGATAACACCAATCAAACCATGTATTATCGGGGTTTGCGAACGGTATCGGCAGATAATCTATGCTTACCGGCCAAAGTGGCGCACGGCCATATCCTGGATTTAATCAATAAAAAGGTAGACCGTATCTTTGTTCCTTCGATCGTGTTCGAACGATCGGAGACTAAAGATTCGAAGAACAGTTTCAACTGTCCGATTGTTACCGGTTACGGAGAGGTTCTTAAGCAAAACATCAAAACAGATGTGCCGATCGATTCCCTGCCCATGAGCTTTAATTATATACCGGGAATAAAGCACAATACATATGAATACCTGAAGGAGTATGGGGTTTCAAAACACGACATCAACCATGCTATCCCCTTTGCTCTGGAGACGGAACGTACTGCAATCCGCCTGCAAAAAGAGCTCGGCCAAAAAATTATCGAAAAGGCTCAAAAGGAAAATAAACCGCTGATCGTGGTTATGGGTCGGCCTTACCATCAGGATCCTCTGATTAATACCGGTATTTTGGATTTAATTTATGATCTCGGCGCTTATGGTATTCCGGAAACGGCTATTCCCAATCTGCACGAAATGAACCTGGATGGTGTTCTGCCTCTTACTCAGTGGTCCTACCACAACCGGCTCTATCTGGCTGCTAAATGGATCACCCACCAAAAATACGACAAGATTGCCGCAGTTCAGTTAAATTCATTCGGTTGCGGGCCGGATGCCGTTGTGGTGGATGAAGTAAAATCCCTTGTAGAAAGCGGAGGCCGGATTTATATTTCCATTAAAATTGATGAAATGTCTAACATGGGCGCTGCAAGGATCCGCCTGCGTTCCGTATTGGAAGCTCTGCAACAGAATACATCCATTCGTTTACAAAAAAGGCAATATAGCAAACCATACAGTAAAAAAGATCGTAAAAAAACGATTCTTGTGCCCTATTTTGCCAAAATGTATTCGGATTTACTCGAACCGGTTTTCCATCGTCTGGGTTATCATATCGTTACTTTATACGAACAGTCGCAGGAAGCAATTGACACCGGTTTAAAATACGTAAATAATGATATGTGTTATCCGGCCCTGATTGTTATCGGTGACTTATTGCGCGCTCTACAAAGTGGAAAATATGATCCCAATGAAACCGTGGTTGCCCTGAGTCAGACCAACGGACAATGTCGCGCCTCAAATTACGTGCCCTTGCTGAAAAAGGCTCTGGTGGAGGCCGGATTTACCCATACCCCGGTCATTAGTCTCAGCGCCGATTCCTTTGCCGAAGGATTCGTTTTCAATCCTATTAAGTTTATTAAATACTCTGTCCTGCTTTTTGCCATAGCGGATGGTATTCTTAAAATGAAATTGCGTACCAAACCTTATGAAATTCGAAAGGGTGAGACCATCAGGCTGGTCAATGAACTGATTGATGAATTAAAACAGATGGTTTATGACCGGGCGCCCAATAAAAAAATGCTGCAGCAATTCATGCGTTACGCCGTGGAAAAATTCAACGCCATCGACGTACATTACGAGCAACCCTATCGTAAGGTCGGGGTGGTCGGTGAAATTTATATGAAAAGTAATTGTTTCTCCAACAATTACTTAGTGGACTGGCTGGAAAAACGGCAATGTGAGGTCGTACTCCCCTCCTATCTGAAATTTTTTGAATACGGATACTATACGCAACTCTACAGCACTAAAAACCGCATCAGCTTTTTGCCTTTGAAACTTTTGACCCGCACTCTGAATCACCTGACGATTACACGGTATCGGAATCTTGTAGAAAGGGAGTTACAAAGATTCGACCGATATGAAGAGGAAGTTCAAATAAAAGAAGCTATTGCGGCCAAAGACAATCCCATGCCTCTTTATTTGCAGTTCGGTGAAGGCTGGCTTCTGCCTATGGAAATTGCGGAAATGGCCAAAAACGGGGTAAAAGACGTAATTTCTTTGCAACCTTTCGGATGCATTTCCAATCACATTGTGGCCAAAGGAACTTATCGCCAGTTCAAAGACCGATACAATATGAACATGCTGTTACTCGACTATGAATCCGGTACCAGCGATGCCAACACCATGAACCGGCTAGAACTGTTTATATCAAATATCTGAGCATCAGGGTGATTGATCCCTGTGATCCGGCGAAGATGAAGAACCGGCAGCGTTTGTTATTGGCAATACTCCCGAATTTAATTTTTCCTATTAGTTGCCGGCAGGTATAGATCGGCAGCCAAACTTGTTTTAATTCCCCTTCTATTGACCCGGCAAATAGCAAAAAGGGCTGAATCAACCGGCTGTGTTTTGCGCATTTCTTGCGCTTCTTCTTTATTATTTTGCGCTTTTTTGCCCTGCTTATTCAAATTCATATCTCTCTATTCCCTTATTTAACAGCATCCGGCGCGGATGGCACAGGATTTGAATATGTATAGACGAATTTAAAAAGAATTTTAATCTGTCTGTTCAGATCGTTATTAATTTTAACCGAAGGAGGTATTTTATGAACAGGAAATTATTTACCGTGGTTATAGCGCTGATATTTGCCGTGCTATCCATCAAGAGCGTGTTTGCCCAGAGCTATTATACGCTATCCAACCACACGGGAGCAGATAGCAGTCAATATGTATTTGATCAGGGGGATACCCTGTACATGAGCGTTTACGCGCCCGATCTGAATTTTAATCAAATGAAAAAAATGCGCTGGACGATCCGGATGTCCGATATGAATGAATCCTCGGGTTCGTTCGACAACGAGTTAAACGGTTATTTCCGCGCTCAGTTTAATCTTGACCAACTGCCCGACTTCGGTACCTGGAAATGGAAAGCTCGTCTTGAGGATACTATGGGCAACGAAGCCGAATTTGAAGCAGAATTCACCTATGGTAACGGTATGGGTGAAGACAGCAGCCATCATGATGAGACCGATTTCGAATATAAAGGTACCATAGAAGTCATCGGTCCCGACAGCCTGGTGATCGATGGAATCACGTTTTGGGTCGATCAATTTACTAAAATCAAAAGCGACGATGATCACCGGATGCTTTCTCTATCCGATTTACAAGCAGGCGACTATGTCAAAGTAGAGGCGATAACCCGGGTGGATGGCAGTTATCTGGCCCAAATGATTAAACTTGATGATGGGAATTCTGATCATCATGACAATGAGATGGAGTATTTTGGCGTGATCGATTCCGTGGGTATTGATTTCATCGATGTAAACGGATTGCGCTTTGGGGTTACTTCTCAAACAGAAATCAAAGGACAAGATCATGATTATCTTTCTTTAAGTGACCTCAAAACGGGTTTGTACGTAAAAATTAAAGCCGAGAAACAGAGCGACGGAACCTATATCGCAAATAAAATTAAGGTTAAAAGCTATTATGGGG
Organism: Calditrichia bacterium; assembly: GCA_026983775.1. Classification (GTDB taxonomy): domain Bacteria; phylum Calditrichota; class Calditrichia; order Calditrichales; family Calditrichaceae; genus JALSTK01. The sequence continues at coordinate 4,971 of JALSTK010000117.1, read as the reverse complement.
ACACAGAAGATAATGAACTGGAGTTCAAAGGTCGAATCGATTCACTGGGCTCCGACTTTCTGGTTGTTAACGGCATGCGTTTTTACACAGACCTTATGACTAAAGTTTTTCTGGATGATCATCGACTGGGTTCTCTATCCGATCTGAGTGCAGGACATTTTGTGGAGCTCAAGGCCTTTTTGCAAACAGACGGTAGATATCTGGTGCGTAAAATCGAAATGGAAGATAACAACTATAACTATAAAATACACTTTACCGGAATTATTGACTCCGTAGGAAATACGTTCATCCGGGTCTTCGGGTATAGGGTTTATGTGGATGAAAATACCGAAATAACCGGCCACAAACATACCATACTTACTTTATCAGATATGGAAAAAGGACAGCGGGTTAAAATTAAGGGATACATTCGTAGTGACGGTACTGTTCTGGCATCCTCAATTAAAGTAAAATCGTTTTTTCAGGATTATGTTGAATTTCACGGGCTGGTAGATTCGGTTGGTCCGGACCGGATGCGGGTTAACCATGTTGTATTCCTGGTTGATAGTAATACGGTTATCTTCGACCAAAATAAAACCCCGATCAGCCTGGCTCAGATTAAAACCGGTGATTTGGTGGAAATTAAGGCCCGACTTCTTAGCGACGGATCCTGGTTGGCCTATCGTATTAAGATCGAGAATGATAGACTGGGGCGCATCGAAATTTCCGGCTATATTGATTCGTTAAGCCAGAGCCATGTAATGGTTGGTGAAATCACTTTTTATGTGGATGATTCCACACGAATCCTGGATTACACCGGCCATCCGATTGGTTTTAGTGATTTGACACCCGGGCAATATGTGGAAGTAAAAGCTCATATCCGAAATGACGGTACCTATATAGCCGAGAAGATTAAACTGGAAGATGCCCCTACTCTGTCTGTTTTGGGTGCTATCCTGAACGGATTATCCGCAGATCGTTTAATGGTCGGCGGCCGGGAAGTGATTATCACAAACACAACGGTAATACTGGACGCTAATTATCAGCCAACCGACCTGAGTACTTATCCTCTGGGGTCTGAAATTACCCTTTGGTCCGAACAGGACGGGGCCACGTCGCAGGCTATTCAAGTTAAATTAGGTAGCACTGCATCCGTAAATTCTCTGAACGAGGAGAGCTTGAGCACCTTTCCGGATGGATTTGAATTAAAGCAGAACTATCCCAATCCATTTAACCCGGTTACCACGATCCCCTTCCGGATTAGCGGTAATCAGTTCAGCCGGGTTCGTCTGGAAGTATACAACCTTCTTGGTCAAAAAATAAGGACCTTGTTTAACGGCATCTTAGGTGCCGGTAATTACACTTTCCGCTGGAATGCAACCAATGATTTTGGTCGGATCGTCTCCAGTGGGATGTACTTCTATAAATTGGATGTAGCCGGGAAGAATACCGTAAAACAGATGGTTCTGTTGCGGTAGAAAACCGAAAAGAAGATCAACCTCTGCTTAACCAATAAAGCCGGCTCTTTGGGCCGGCTTTTCTATTTACAGACTCTCAGTTATACTTCAGTAAATTCAGAGTACTTTCGCTTCCAAATATCTTCTCCTTGATTTCAACATGATCCGGAGCAGGCATTCCTGTATAAAGATGCAGGACTTTCCGAAGCGTGATCCAATCGGAGATACATAGAGCCATGTCCGATCTTAGAGGGTCGTAAAATATACCGGTTTGGAAACTTTCCCCATATCAATGCTTGTTTCGAATAGCGATATCGGCCTGACCCAGGGGTCTTTAACAGAGTGGTTTAATTAGAAAAGGATTCTTTTAGCCTTGCCGATTTATATTCAGAACACATGAAGTACAAAGAAACTAAAACTGAGATACATAAGACTGAGTACCCGGAAGTAAACAGGGCCAGGTCTTGTGGACCTGACTCAGCTAAAAAAGGCGTTTTTAAAAAGCAACCTGAAAGGATAGTGAAGCAGTACCGCCGGAAGCGGTTTCCAGCGTAAAATGAGGATAGTCCGACCATAAAGCGTCAGCGAAGGACAGAACCCAGGCCGAGAGTGTTATATAGCTCATAACGCGTCGGTATTTTGACCATGTATTGTATGTATCATACAGACCTGGTATCTGCACAGGGTTGGTCTCTTTATGATAAAGGTTTTTATATTTGTTTTCCTGAAAGAATGAAAGCGTTGTTAGAACCGCACTACCCATAAATATTCCGCCTATCCAGTACGCTCTATCGGGTTGCTTCTTAAAATACTGACCCCAGCCAGGCAGGAGTACCGAACGCCAGGCGGCCGAAGGTCTCGGGTCTTTTTCAAAAACATATTCCCTGACCGGAATAAGCCGCTCTTCCCGCTCCATATGGTTGAAGTCCTGCCGCACTCGCTGGAAGAAGTCAATAATTTTGGGCGAAGTTCGAATGGGGTCCAACTTGATATTACGATTAAGAGAAAGAAGGGTCAAAAAATGAACCCGAGCAGAGTCGAGCTTGTTTAAATTGAAAAAGGAATAGGCCATATACTGGTGTATAATGATTAAATTTGCCTTCCCCAGAACCTGTTTTTCTTGCAATAAATCCCGTCCGCTTTTTATAGCATCCTCAAAGCGGAGAGTATCATAGAGATACTTAACCTGCATTCCCTCCTTGGCAGATTGCTGAGCTCGTGAAGGAAAAAAACTGAGAAGAAGAATCAGAATGGCAATAGCAAATTTATTATCTGACATAAATTATTTTTAACTTTTGTATTTCTTTTTCAGAATGAATCCTGAGGAAATATATACCGGAAGCAACCGTTTGTAAATGATTATCTCGGGCGTCCCACTTAAAATTCCGCGTTCCCCTGTTTAAGTTACCCTTGAAAAGAGTCTTAATCAACCGCCCCGAAATATCAAAAATATCCAGACGATACTCATCCTGGCGGGGAATTTTCACCATAAGGGATATGATACCGTTAAACGGGTTAGGATAGCCCCGGATCAACAAATGTGAGGCGGGCCGGACCGGATTCGACTCTTCCGTAATGGGCGAAGCATCAAGAACAAGAAATTCAACTTTAGCCACAGGGGTATCGTTATTCCCTTCAAAACCACCGATAACAAAGATCGTATCTCCAACGACCGCTCCCGCCATACCGCTTCGTGCAGTGGGTAGAGAGGTCTCCGTGCCATATGTATCGTGGCTGATATCATAAACTTCTACCCGCGCGCTCTTACCGCCGGAAGTTTCCCCGCCAATCAAGTAAATTTTATCATCCCGGATCAGGGTAGTGCCATAAGCACGTCCTGTAGTCATTTCGTGCATGTTTTGCCAGGTATACCCATTTTGTGAAGGAACGGCTTTATAGCTTTTTCCGGTTAATCCATAGTAATATCCACCGAACTGATAGAGAATATTTTGATACACAGCCGAAAAAAATTCAGCCCGCGGATTATCCATTTCCCAGGAACTTTTTTTCCATTCATCCTCGATTCCGTCGTACCACTCAATATCACTCACCATGGAATACTCCTCATCACGACCCCCGATCGCATGTAATTGTCCATTTAGAATATGTACGGCCAGCCCCTCCCGCTCTTCGTGCAAATCATGCGCTACAGACCAGGAATTTTGCACAGGATCATAGACTTCCACCTCCTTCAGGGCCTCCGATTCATCACGCCCACCGATCAGATAGATCTTATCCTGATAGACAATTGCACCGGCATTATAGCGCCCATGCATAAAGGAGGGAACCGTATTTTTATCCCAGGTATCAGCCAGTACATCATATTTCTCGACCGACTTTAAGGCTTTGTTATTTTTTGCCTTACCACCAAACGTAAAGAGATAATGGCCCCATTGAACGACGGCGGCTCCCCCGCGGGGCATATGCAACATATGGGCATTTTGCCAGTCCGAAGCCAGGACGCTTCCGATTGCAATAATGAAAGAAAGTATATAAACGAATAGAAATTTATGAATCATGCTTCGCTCCGGGATATCTCTCTACTTTATATATACAAATACAATGCCACTATTTTTTAAATCGTAGCCATTTTTGTTTGGTTCTCCCCGCTTCTATCCAGACCGTATCCTTCATAGTTGCAAATGCCGGATTTTTCAGCTCGATCAGATGCTTCCCATCCGGCAATGATAGGGGAGCCGATAGGGGCGTTGTCTCGTAATAGTTTCCATCAATATATACCTGTGCCCAGGGGCTAACCCGCAAATTCAGATAGCCTAATCTATTTTGTAACGTTACCCGTAAGGTTTCTTTTTGAGCCGGGTGCAAAATCAAATTGGATCGGTAAGTCTGGAATCCGGGATTTTTTAGTTGCAGCGAATAGTTGCCCGGTATCAAAGAAATTGTTTTCCTAAGCGGGGTTGTATCCACTTTCTTATCGTTAATATAAATATCGGCCCAGGGTGTGCATACAACGAACAATTCCGCAGGCTGTACCTGGATTGGGCTGCTTTTCTCCCCGACCCTGCTGTCCGTCAGGATGCGCTTGTCCGGGTTTAGAGAGTTTTTTCTTACGGCCCGATCGATAACATCCCCTGTCTTTGCGATGGCCCCGGTTTTTCCGGTAGAATGCGGCTTCTGATTTACGGTTACGGTGTCTGTTGGTAAGGCTCCTGGAGCTCCCGGTTGTTTGGCCGACCGATACGGCCAGAATAGGAACAAAATAACGAGTATTAAAAAAACAATAAAAGGATACAAGACCCGTCGGGAAATTGCTGGTTGTCGTTCTCTAAAAGAAGATTGCGCCGGTTGATCAACAAAGTTAAGCGTTACCGTATGCGGATCGTGTAAATAGGCCATAAAGGTTTCCCGGTCAGGCAAACCGCTTAGACTGCTCAGACGATTCAGCAAAACCTCGCAATCCGACGGCCGTTTACGGGCCTCCTTTTCCAGCATATTACCGATCAGCATCGACAGCCATTGCGGAACATCTTCCCGAACGGTATGCAGGGCCGGAGGTTGCTCATTTAAAGTTTTA
>JALSTK010000116.1 GCA_026983775.1 Calditrichia bacterium | reverse complement strand
TGGAAACGTCCACAATATCTTCCAATACCGAAGAAAATTCATATCCAGATGGAATACCGTAATAGCGAATTCCATAGTCCCGCTGTCCTTCAATGACCGTAGCAGGTATTTTATCTATTTTATATTTTTCTACCTGTTCCTTATCGTTAACAAAATTATAGACATCCAGGTTAATTCGATCGCTTAAAGCACTTACCTCTTCCAAAATCTGATGGGTTTCCCGGCAATACTGACATTCGATTTCCTGAGTAAAATAAATCAGTTTAACCTCATTGGGAAGTGTGCCGAAAAGCTGCCTGATATATTCACGATCTTTTTCCTGCAACAGAGCCATACTGCCTCCTTAATTTAGAACCGTCATACCCTGCAAATAGTAGTTCAGGTTATCTTTTAGCGTCTGTTTGGGCACGACGCCGATCATCTCGTCGATGATTTGTCCGTTACGAAACAAAAGTAAAGTCGGTATACTTCGAATATTATATTTAAGAGCCGTGGCTGAATTCTCATCCGTGTTAAGCTTAACTACTTTCAATCGCCCCCCATATTCTTCTGCGATTTCTTCCAAAGTGGGGGCGATCACCCGGCAGGGAGCACACCAGGGCGCCCAAAAATCAACCAGAACCGGAACATCCGCTTCCAGCACTTCTTTCTGAAAAGTCAGATCATTAACATGAACCGGCTTCATCTGTCCTCCGATAACTATTTTTTCTCCATAGCGTTTTCATTTAAGAATTTGATGCAACATGAAAGGAAATGATACAGGATGACGGAACGAACGGCAGCCAGTATACGATCGGCTATCCGGACTTGGTTTTCTTGTAAATCTCTTCCAGATTCAAAACACGCATCAGCCGCTCTTCCGCTTCGTCCGAGAGTTCTTCGGGACAATCATTTTCTTTACACAGGAAAACGGTCTTCTTGATGGTATCGTAATAGACCTTGCAGGTAGGGCAATTATTCAAATGTTCCAGCACATCCCGGCAACTCGAATCGTCCAGGTCTCCACCGATCAGATCACAAATTTGTTTGATGACTTGTTTATGCCTCTCAAGCATTTTCCTGCCCGATCCTTTCTTCAAAATAGTCCGACAGATAATCTCGCAAAAATTGTCGGGCACGGCGTAAACGAATTTTTACATTTTCTTCGGTGATACTCATAATGTCACTGGTCTCTTTGATGGATAAACCCTCGATGTCCCTTAAAATAAAAACACTTCGATAAATATCCGGTAACTTATTAATGGCTTCGTCTATCTTTTTTTTAACTTCCTGATCATAAATCGTAATGGAGGGGTCCTGCGACCAATCAATAAATACCCGGCTTTCCACACTATCCTGAAAATCAGGATTATCATTCAGTTGCTGAAAAACCACCTTCTTTTTACGCAATTTCATTAAACTGGCATTGGTTGCAATCCGGTAGATCCAGGTAAAAAAACTCGATCTGCCGTCGAAAGTATGTAACTTCTCAATGACCGTTAAAAATGTTTCCTGAAGAATATCCTCCGCATCTTCATGATTACGCAGGATTCGCAATGCCAAATTATAGATACGATCACTATATTTTTGTACTAATTGAGCCAAAGCGGCTTTATTACCTTCCTTGGCTTTTTCAATTAGCTTTTTTTCATCCACCCAATACTCACTTTCTTTATTCAGATGCCTTTCATTCCGTAAGGATACAGAGAATATCCCAACCCTACCGTTGAGATATAAAAAATGGTAAGGTAATTCCCGAACCCTTATGAATCAATCTCTGCTGTTTTCCGGTTCGTGGGCCTTCCGATTAGAACACGGAAAACCCCAAACCTATGAACAGCAAAGGCAGTGTATCATCGGATTCACTCGTCCGAAAATTTAAATACCCTATTTGCCAATCGATGCTTCGGCCGTCTTTTGAAAAGATGCGAAATCCGGTGTTAATTGTCATATAAGGATATAAGGTGATTTTTTCATTTTCAGACCTATTTCCGGAATACACGAAACCCGCTGCTGAGCGTACATAGAAATTTTTATAATTCCATTCCAAACCCAAATCGGTATAAGGGAAATAAATCAACCAGAACGCGCCTGCCTCCGCTGAAAAGGACAGCATGTCTTTTTGACTTCGCACCAGGGGCAGCAAGTCCGACCAGCGGTAGTGCAGGTTTATGGCCGGTACAAATCCATCCGTACCGGGTATCAGGTAACCGCCGGCCAGCAGACGAAAGCGATGCCATCGATTCACTTTCCTCATCTTGAGTTCCGGGTTCCATCGACCGCGGTGATGTTTTTTGGCCCACTGCTCGCTTTTCTGAAGAAGTTTATTGTATTTGCCAGGCGGTAGAGAATCGAAAACGGCAAAGCCCTCTTTCAGATAGCGCCTATTAACGAATAATTCCTGTAACGGATATTTAAGAAAAAGGTAGACCGCTAAAACGTTTG
>JALSTK010000115.1 GCA_026983775.1 Calditrichia bacterium | reverse complement strand
AGGAATTCGACAGGGCATTACAGTTGAACTACAATTTTATTCCGGCTCATCTGAACCGGGCCGAGGCCTTGCAAAAACTTAGGCGCGGTGATGAAGCGCGCCGGGAATATGAGCTCGTTATTGAAAGGCGCCCTAAATCTTCTGCTGCAGCCAGGGCCAAAGCGGCTCTGGCCAAAAAATAACCGAAGACAAATATGCACCCTTGTACTTCACTTCGCTTACAAGCCATTTGTTACGGGTTGCTCCTTGTGCTTTTCTGGGCGACTCTCAGTTCGGGGCAAAATACGACCGTAACGGGAAGAATCGAATTCATCGGATCGTTTCAGCCCGGCAAGACCCTGTTAAAAAAATATCTTCGTCTAAAAAAAGGACAGCCTTTCCGTAGAACCGGAGTGGAACGCTCTATTCGTTCTTTACAAACCGGACTGGTTCAACAGGGCTATCTGTTTAATCATATTGATTCCGTCTCATTCAGGAGGTCAGTCGATTCTTCGAAAGTTGATATAACCATATTCGGTTCCAGCGGGCCACAGGTACGAATCGGACTGATTCACATACAAAGCGATTCTCTGAATGCAGACACCTATAGGCGGCGGTTCACGATCCGGCAGGGCTCTGTGTATAGGGAAGAATCGATTCAAAAGCAGCTGCAAGACCTGCTAACCGTTGCAGCGGAAAGGGGTTTTCCTTTTGCTGCCGTTCATGTGGACAGCCTGCTCATCCGTCATGATAAAAAACAAACATTTGCGGACCTGAAGATTGCACTCCATGAGGGACCGAAAGTTTACATAAGGAATATTTTGATAAGCGGTAACAACTACACCCATTATAATGTCATTTTGCGCGAACTGGATTTCGGAGCCGGTGATCTTTACGTGGAGAGCCGGGTTAAAAGAAGCGAAGAAATTCTGGGCAGAATGGGTATTTTCAAAAAGGTCGATCCGCCGGAACTCTTGAAAGCAGCGGCAGACAGCGTTGATATTTTAATCCGTGTCCGGGAAGGGAATGCCACTACCTTTGACGGAGTGGTCGGCTATATTCCCGGCCCGGCCATCAAATCTGGCAAGGGAGGCTACTTTACGGGATTGATCGATCTGTCCTTTAAAAATCTATTCGGAACGGCGCGCCGCTTTACGGTACATTGGAAAAAATCCGATGCTCTCTCCGATGAATTTCATTTATCTTACCGGGAACCCTGGATTTTCGGTTTACCGCTTCATGTAGGTTTTGGTCTGGCGCGTACAGTCAGGGACACCTTGTTTATGGAGTGGAATACACAGGCTCTGTTCCGGCTGCGCTTTTCCAGCAGCTTCGGTTTGATTGCAAAGCTGGCCAGGAAAAAGGTATATCCCGATTCGCTGGCCAGCAGAGATTTGCGATTGCCACGCAGTGAAACGGTTCACGCCGAATTCGGTCTGGTCTACGATACGCGCGATTATCCCCTCAATCCCCGCCATGGTATTTTTTACAGGAATAGTTATACGTTCGGCCTGAAACGCCTGACCGGTCCGACCTATCTCCTAAAAGAGGATAGCCTGAGCCGTAACGAAAATCTGCATAGCCTTTCTCTCGATGCGGAAGGTTATGTGAATTTCTGGAAGAATCAGGTGGCGGCCGTTTCTGCGCATCTGCGTCAGATACGGGGCCGAAAACTAACGGTAAGCGATTATTATTGGTTTGGAGGAAGCCGTAGCCTGCGCGGTTTCCGGGAGAATCAATTCCGTGGTTCATTGGTAGCCTGGAGCAATTTGGAATATCGTTTTCTGATGGGTAAAAACGCCCGCATTTTCATATTCAACGACTGGGGATATTATCTATCCTCTCCCGGGCAGGCTGATGAGAGTCAATTACTTACGGCATACGGATTCGGTATTCGTTTCGATTCCCCGCTGGGAATATTAGGGGTGGATTTTGGTTTGGCAAGGGGTGAAAATTTCAGTCAGGGTAAAATTCATTTTGGTTTGATTAATACTTTTTAGAAACGCGTTCTGTTTGTAAATTCAATTTATGGATTTAAAAAAGAGGTAGTCAGATGAAACTTGTTGTGGTTGGCGCGAATGCCGCAGGTTTGTCCGCGGCCAGTAAAGCACGACGCAATGATCCTGAAGCGGAAATCATTGTGATAGAAAAAAGCGGGGATATCTCTTACGGGGCCTGCGGACTGCCGTATTTTATCGGTGGTGATATCGCAGAAGCAGAAAAACTGATCGCGGTTCCTATGGAAGATTTTCGCCAAAAGCGGAATATCGATATACGTATCTTCCAGGAAGCGCTCACTTTTGATCCGCGTAAAAAAATTATAACGATCCGCAGGATGGATGATAAAAAAACCTATCAGCTGCCTTATGACCGGTTGATTATTGCCACCGGAGCCAGAGCGGTTAAGCCGCCAATTGCCGGTGTGGATGCAAAGAATGTATTTTT
>JALSTK010000114.1 GCA_026983775.1 Calditrichia bacterium | reverse complement strand
TTCGGCCATAGTTGACCTGGAGCCCGTATGGATCACAAAATTGAAGGCTAAAAATATCAAGAAAGTTGTTCTCGGCGTACGTCCCGAAAATCTGATCTTATCGAAAGCGGACCAGGCCTCCGGCAATAATCACCTTAAAGCGGAAGTAGAAGTTGTAGAACCCATGGGGTCGGAAACGTTTTGCTACCTGAAATCCGGTGAACTTTTACTAACGATGCGCAGCGCCTCCCATACCGATCTGAAACCCGGGCAAAAAGTACGAATCACCCTGGATACCGATCATATTCATCTTTTCGATAAAACAACCGAAAAATCTTTAGCCTTGTAACCCTTGCCACGGAGCATAAAAATGAAATTCCCTGCGGAACCTTTTCGTATTAAAGTAGTCGAACCCATTGCCATGACCAGCGAAAATGAAAGAAGACGCCTGATAGAGCAAGCGGGATATAATATTTTTCTTTTACCGGCTGCATCGATTATCATTGATTTGCTAACCGATTCCGGCACCAGTGCCATGTCGGACAATCAATGGGCAGGCATGATGCTTGGTGACGAATCGTATGCCGGTAGTAAGAATTATTATCACTTCGAAGATACCGTCAGAGATATTTTCGGCTTTAAAAACGTGATCCCCACCCATCAGGGCAGGGTAGCGGAAAATTTATTATTCTCCACGATTCTCAAGGAAGGAGATGTTGTACCGAACAATATTCATTTCGATACGACCCGTGCCAATGTGGAATATCATAAGGCGATTGCCCTCGATTGTGTGGTTGATGAAGCCATGGATCCCGATTCTATGCTGCCCTTTAAAGGGAACATGGACCTGCGTAAACTTCAGAAGGCTATTGATGAATACGGCCCGGAACGAATTCCGATGATCATGTTGACCATTACGAATAATAGCGGTGGTGGTCAGCCGGTTTCCATGGAAAATATCCGTGCCGTAAGTGCCCTGGCCCGTAAATATCATATTCCTTTCTTTTTTGATGCCTGCCGTTTCGCAGAGAATTGCTATTTCATAAAAGAACGTGAAGAGGGCTATCGGGATAAGTCCGTTAAAGAGATCGCCCGGGAATTGTTTAGCTATGGCGACGGGTGTACAATGAGTGCCAAAAAAGACGGGCTTGTGAATATCGGTGGATTTTTAGCTATGAATGATGATACCCTGGCTCAGGAAATCACCAATATGTTAATTTTAATCGAAGGATTTCGTACCTATGGCGGATTGGCAGGCCGCGATCTGGAAGCCATTGCCAGAGGCCTGAAGGAGGTGCTTGACGAGGACTATTTGCGTTTCCGGGTTAAACAGACCCAATATCTCGGAGAGATGCTCATTGATCGGGGGATTCCTATCATCAAACCGGTCGGGGGGCATGCCGTTTATATTGATGCCAAACATTTTCTTCCGCACATCCCGCAATCTGAATTTCCGGGACAGGCATTGGTGGTAGAACTTTACCAGCGAGCCGGTATCCGTACTGTGGAAATAGGCAGTTTGATGTTCGGACATAAGAATCCGGAGACGGAGCAGGATGAATTCCCTGAGCTGGAACTGGTGCGTCTTGCCATCCCCAGAAGAGTGTATACCAGTATGCATATGCAATATGTGGCTGACTCTCTGGGAGCCATTTATCAGGATCGTCAAAAGATAAAAGGTTATAAAATTGTTTATCAACCGAAATTTTTACGCCATTTCACAGTGCGATTAGAACCACTGTCCCGAAATATCTGAAAAATTAATGATAAGTTCCGAATTTTGCACTTTTAATCTTATAAAGGAATGACTATAATGTTCAGCAATAAATTAATAAAAAGGATTCTGCATGCCTATAGTTTAACTTTTATGACCGGTGCCGGAATTTCCGCGGAGAGTGGGGTACCCACATTCAGAGGAAAAGACGGTTTATGGCAGAACCATGATGTTCAGCAACTGGCAACCCCCCGGGCTTTAGAATCCGAGCCGGAGTTGTTCTGGGAGTTCTACCGCTGGCGAAGACAATTATTAGCCAGGGTGGAACCTAATTTAGGTCACTATGCTTTGGTAGACCTGGAGAACCGATATAAGGGGTTTACGCTGATCACTCAAAATGTGGATAATTTGCACATAAAGGCCGGCAATCGGCATGTTCTGGAACTCCACGGTAATATTACTCGTACTTATTGTAGCAAGTGTGGAAAAGAATTTGCAGAGGGTGAATACGATGATACGCCAGCCGTGCCCAAATGCACCCAGTGTGGGGGAGTCCTGCGGCCGGGTGTGGTTCTTTTCGGTGAATCTCTTCCTTCTGCGATTCTGGCGGAAGCGCAGCAAGCTGCGGCTGAAAGTGAAGTTTTCTTTTCGGTAGGTACCTCTTCCATAGTAGAGCCGGCCGCTTCATTGCCGTATATTGCCAAGGCAAACGGTGCCTATCTGGTAGAGATAAATCCGGAAGAAACCCCCTTATCCGCGCATGCAGATGAAGTGATCCGCGAAAAGTCCGGTAAAATTTTGGCCGCCATTGTGCTGGCCCTGGAACGTATAGCTTAGAAATGTATATTTTTTAAAAAGGAGTTGGTGATCCTTTGAAACGCTATTTAAAAATTATATCCCTCATAACCCTTTTAACCGTTCTTGTCGGGTGTGCTTATTATAATACCTTTTTTAATGCTAAAAAACGGTATAACGAAGCATTTGAAAAGCAAAAAAATGTTAAGTCGGATCGGGTTCCCAGTGATATAGTAAAAGGGTATATGGCTGCAATTAAAAAGGCTTTCAAGATCATTGATGTCTATGGAGACAGCAGTAAATACGCAGATGATGCCCTTTTATTGATCGGAAAGGCCTATTATAATCAACATGATTATATCAAAGCCGAACACCGGCTCAATCAATTTCTATTAAAATATCCGAAGAGTTCTCTAATTCCCGAAGCCAAACTTTGGATGGCTAAAACCTATATCGGGCTGGAAGAAGATGAAAAAGCTCTTAACACCTTGAATAAACTGTTTGAGAATAAAGTATCTAAAAAAATTGCTGCTCAGGCTTTTTTTATCCGGGGAGATTTGTATTTTCAGCGGGAAACTTATGATAAGGCTCTAAAAAACCTGGAAAAATGCCTGAGAATTGTTCGGGACGAAGAGATGGAAGGCAATGCCCGTTATATGATCGGCCAGGCTTATTTCAATCTCGGTGAATATGAAAATGCTATTTTTAATTTCGATAAATTGTTAAACCTTAATGTCCCGGTTTTAAAAGAATTTGAAGCGCGAATGCAAATTGTCGAATCCCTGATTCAATTAAAAAAATATGACCTTGCCGAAAGAGACCTAAAAAAAATGCTACGCTCTATTCGCTTTAAAAAACAATTTCCACTGATCGAAGCGAAACTGGGCGAAATATATGAATTACAGGGTGACCCTCAGTTTGCGGTAGAACAATATAGCGATGTTATTAAAAAATACCGACGTACGGAAGGGTCCTCTTTGGCTGCCTATGATCTGGCCAGACTCTACGAATATCACTTTGCTCAACTGGATTCTGCGGAATTTTACTATAAAAAGGTGGGGGCGATCAGTTTACAACCGGAAATTTTGCAAGAAGCCAAAGAACGAGCCAATCTTCTGAAAGAATATCTGAAAATCCGGAATCAGCTTCGCAAAGATTACAGGGATTTGATGAAACTGGCCGCAGGTGACTCCTTGTTGGAAGACAGCGTGGCTGTTCAACCTGATAGCAGTCAGCAGAATGATGCTTTCAACAAGAGGGAATCGGAGGCGCCCGAACCTGCTATAAACACAGACATGCCGGATAATCGGCAACAAAACGAATTTGATGTTAGAAAAAATGCAAACAACCCGCCGGGGAATATAGATGAAAACATGGTTGCCAATGAGGATAGTTCTCTCCTTCAACAAAAAAGAAAGCGTACTACCCCCAAAAAGGTGGCCGTAACCCGTTCTCCCGAAGAAGTTCAGAAAAGCTTTAAGCACAACAGCTTTGCCCTTGCCGAATACTTCCTTCTTAAATACATGAACTATGACAGCGCTTTGGTCTCTTATAAAAAATTCATCAATAATTTTAATGATAGCCTTTTAACGCCAAAAGCTTATTATGCCCTTTACTTTATTTATCATGATATAAAAAACGATTCTTTAAAAGCAGATTCAATTAAAAAGGTAATTATTACTTCCTATCCGAAGACAGACTATGCTTTAAAATTAACGAAGCAGTTGGTAGAAAAGAATGAGGAAAACACCCGGCGAAGCATTTACAAAGATTTATATACTAAGGGAGAAGACCTTCTTTTTCATAAAAAATATCGTCCGGCCATCGATCTTTTTCATCAAATTGCCGAAGAAGATTCGGGCAGTATCTGGGCTAAGAAATCCCTCTATGCCATAGCTTATACCTATGAACATATGCTTCATGATACGACGCAGGCCATCCAATCTTATACAACACTTACGAAAATTTATCCCAATTCACCCTTTGCCAGAGTGGCCGAACAAAAAATAAAACCGCCTAAAATAAAAATCGTTAAAACCGAAATCCCCGATTCTTCTCAAGTAAAACAAAAAGGACCGGAGGAACCGGATAAATCCGAAGTTCCGCATCTGCTTGATGAGCAGAAGGATCAGCTGCCCAAACCGCCGATCCGGCAAGCGAAGACTCAGAAAAACGAACCTATTAAGCCACCTAATAAAAAGAAAAAAATTGATTTCTGATATGTATCTAAAGAAGATAAATCCATGCCTGATCATTCTTTTTACAGCTATAGCTTTTAATAGCTGTACAGCAAATGTACGATTTGCCTCGAAGGCCGATTCTTTGTCAAAACAGCGGGGCTATATCGTTGGAGATACCCTCCAGGGATGGTGCTCTTATTATGGCCCCAACTTTAACGGTCGCAAAACAGCCAGCGGGGAAATCTTTAACATGCATCAGCTAACCGCAGCTCATCGTAATTTACCCTTCGGCTCCATCCTGGAAGTCACCAATACGCAGAATGGGAAAAAGGTGAGAGTTCGTATAAATGATCGCGGGCCTTTTAAGAAAGGGCGTATCTTGGACCTCTCCCTGGCAGCTGCCAAGAAAATCGATCTGACTCGAGCGGGGACTGCCTTTGTTAAGGCAGTAATTATCCGTATCGGTACAAAGGATTCCAAAAAATAATTTCTATTTATTGATTTCTGTATTAATTTATGATTTTTAAAATTCAGGTAAATCATAGGCTTATGTTGGAGGAACTCAATGGCTAATTATGTTGTATTGAACGATGGAAATTTTGAACAGGAAGTGTTAAAATCCGATATCCCCGTCTTGGTTGATTTCTGGGCCGAATGGTGTGCACCGTGTAAACTTATTGAACCCTTAGTGGATCAACTGGCAATAGAGTACCAGGGAAAGGTTAAGTTTGGGAAAATAGATGTGGATGCCAATCCTCAGGTTTCTATGAATTTCGGTATTCGATCCATCCCTACTCTCTTAATCTTTAAACAGGGACAGGCCGTGGATCAGATTATCGGGGCCGTACCTAAAACGGTAATCATAGATAAACTGGCCCCGCATATATAAGCTTTTCTCTTTGGAAACGCACCCTGTTTATCTAAGGTGCGTTTTTTTATTTGATTAAAAAATGAAACCTGAAACACCCACCAGTAGTATGGGATGAAATGGTAAAGGACAAACAAAACATAGACCGGGCTGTATTTCGGGAAATACATTTTGTTAAGAGTATCACTGCATTGGAACAAAGGCCCCAGCCCCCTCTGCCGGAGATTGGTTTCGTGGGTAGATCAAATGTCGGTAAGTCCTCGCTCCTGAACGCCTTAACCAATCGTAAACGAATTGCGAAAGTGTCCTCCACGCCCGGAAAGACACAGACCATTAATTATTTCCTGGTGGATCATTCCTTTTATTTCGTTGATTTACCGGGATATGGCTTTGCCAAAATAGCGAAATCAATTCATAAATCATGGCAAAACATGATAGAGAAATACATCCTTCATTCTGAGCAGCTACGGGTTTTAACGATTTTGATGGATATCCGCCGTACCTTACAGAAGCCGGATGCCCAGATGACGGATTGGCTCAATTATCTTAATATTCCTTACCTGGTAGTGCTTACGAAATCAGATAAGCTGAACAAACAAAAACTAAATCAACAAAAAAAGTATTATGAAGCCGAATTTCCCGATCATCATGTTCTGGCGGTTTCGGTTCACAACCGGACTTCGATTCGGGATTTGGCACTTCTTCTTGATAGTTATATCCGCTAAAATATTAAGGCTAACTCCTTGACAAATATATCGATTATATGTATTTTGTTTTGCATGCATTCGTATAATTATACAAATTGAAACCCGGCGACCAAACTCAGTATGCCCTTTAAGGAGGAAGAAAGGCATTGTCATCGAAGGATAATCCCGACCAGCTGATTAGTGCTGTTGATTTAAATAGCCAGCGTGCCACTGAGAACAAACGATTATGGTCGGAACTTATTGAAGAATACCGGCTCCAGATTAGTCAAATAGAATTAGGCGGGGGGCAGGGGAATATTGAACGTCAACATTCAAAAAATCGTTTAACCGCCCGGGAACGCATTAAAAAGCTAATCGATGCCGGTTCGCGCTTTTTGGAATTAGGGCAATTTGCTGCTTTCGGGATGTACAAAGAGTGGGGTGGGGCACCGGCTGCAGGTACCGTTACCGGTCTGGGCTATATCGAAGGCCGATTATGTATGATTATAGCCAATGATGCCACAGTTAAAGCAGGCTCCTTTTTCCCCATGACGGCCAAAAAAGTTATCCGTGCTCAAACCATTGCCTATGAAAATCATATTCCCACTATATATCTGGTAGATTCTGCCGGGATTTTCCTGCCGTTACAGGAGGATGTTTTTCCGGATCAGGATGATTTTGGGCGTGTCTTTTATCTCAATGCACGGATGAGTGCCAGAGGCATTCCCCAAATTACGGCCATCATGGGCATGTGTGTTGCCGGCGGGGCCTATCTTCCTGTTATGACCGATACGATTTTGATGACCGAGGGGAGCGGTTTATTTTTAGGCGGACCGGCTCTGGTTAAGGCCGCTATCGGACAGGTTGTTTCTGCTGAAGATTTAGGCGGGGCCTCCATGCATGCCGCCATTAGCGGTACAATTGACTTTAAAGAAAAAGACGATCCTTCCGCCCTGGATCATATTCGTAAACTGGTTAAACAAATGGGGAAAGCACCTGAATCTCCCTTAAGAAAAATAGAGAGCAGAGAGCCCAAATATAAGATTAACGAGCTTTACGGAATCATGCCCTTCGAGACTACCACCGAATATGAAACCCATGAAATTATTGCCCGCCTGGTTGACGGGTCTGAATTCGTAGAGTATAAAAAAGAATATGGCCGGACTATTCTTTGCGGATATGCCCATATCGGAGGCTATCCGGTCGGTGTGGTGGCCAATCAAAAGAAGCATATCCTGCGTACAGGCAAACCGCCTCAGTTCGGCGGCGTCATCTATACGGAAAGCGCCGAAAAAGCGGCGCGATTCATCATGGATTGTAATCAAAATAAAATACCGTTGTTATTCATCCATGATGTGAACGGCTTTATGGTTGGCAAAGAAGCAGAACAACAAGGGATTATTAAGGCCGGGGCCAAGATGGTAAACGCCGTATCCAATTCGGTTGTACCGAAAATTTCTTTAATTATTGGGGGCACCTTCGGGGCAGGGAACTATGCCATGTGCGGAAAGGCCTATGCCCCAAATTTTATTTATGCCTGGCCGACTGCAAAATATGCTGTTATGGGCGGAGCCCAGGCGGCAAACACCCTGTTGGATATCAGGATTCGCCAATTGCAACGCGGTGGTAAAGAGATCTCCGATGAAGAAAAGTCACAACTTCTCGAAGAAATAAAATCGACTTACACCCAACAGACAGACCCGAGATATGCAGCTGCCCGTCTCTGGGTGGATGAGATTATTAAACCGCAAGATACTCGGCAGGTTTTAATTACCACACTGGAAGCAATCAGCCTAATACCAGAATATGAACCGTTTAATCCGGGTGTGATTCAAACATGAGTTTAAACAAAAGCTTTAGAACGATTCATGTATCAATAGAAAAAAACACGGGATGCATACGACTAAACCGACCTGAAAAACGGAATGCGCTCAATGCCGTAATGGTGGATGAACTTAACCAGGCTTTTGATCAGTTAAAAGAGGATGAAACGGTAAAAGCAATTACACTTTACGGTGATAAAAACGCTTTTTGCAGTGGGGCCGATTTGGTTCACCTGCAACAGATACGAAACAACGATTGGCAAGACAATTATGAAGATTCTTTGTCCTTGGGAATGCTCTATGTTAAAATGTACACGCTTCCCAAGCCTGTCATCGCCGTTGTAGAAGGAGCCGCCTTAGCTGGCGGCTGTGGGTTGGCCAGTGTATGTGATTTTGTCTTTTCCACACCGGAGGCGAATTTCGGCTATCCGGAAGTGCGAATAGGATTTATCGCAGCTATGGTTTCTGTTTTTCTTGTTCGACAAGTAGGGGAGAGGAGAGCAAGAGAATTATTACTCAGCGGTAAGATTGTCGGTGCCAGAGAAGCCCTTGATATGGGTCTTGTAAATCAGGTTATCGAATCGAAGTACATAGATACGGAAGTAGAAAAAACGATCGACCGGTTAAAGAATAATTCATTAGCCGCCATGGGGCGGACAAAAATGCTGTTAGCAAAAGGCATTGAAAAGGAAATTGAACAATTGGCAAAAATAAATGCCGATTTCCGTCAAAACGATGATTTTAAAGAAGGTGTTTTAGCATTCATAGAAAAAAGAAAACCGAATTGGGCAACACAGTAACAAAATTGAAGGGAAGTGTCCTATGTTAGTGTTGACACGGAGGTTAGGCGAATCTATTACCATCGGCGATGAGGTACGAATTGTAATTGTCGATATTGATGGAAACCAGGTTAAACTGGGCATTGAAGCGCCTCGGGAAATCGAAATATACCGGGAAGAGCTGTATGAAAGAGTGAAGGGTAAACCCTTTAAAACGGAAATCAAAAAGAAGAGTGAGGAGATGGAATAGCCCTTTTTATTTCCATGATCCCATGATTCCTTTCTGGCTTTGGTTATCGATTTTCACCGGATTACTGTTTGGCATGCAAACGGTACTTATTAAAATACTTTCAACCAATTTTCATCACTATACGATTCTCAAAATTCTATTTCTTTTCACCGGTTTTTTTCTACTCTTCTTTGTTATAACCTCACACACAATAATTGATTGGTTCAGATTTATACCTTCATTTTCCGTGAGTCTTATCATAAATATTCTGGCCTATTCGCTGTTAGTTAAGGCCATACTTTTCTCACCCATCTCCAAAGTGATGCCGTATATCGGATTTACTCCCTTGTTTTTAATCTTCAGCGGATGGATCATTTTAGGCGAAAAAATCGGATCCATACAAATAATGGGCATATTTTTAATCGTATTGGGTGGTTTTATTATTCAATTACCCGAAATTTCTTTCAGAAAGGCCAAAGATAGAAAGCAAAAACATCTTTCCGTTTACTTAAAAGAATCGATGGGAAACTTTCTCAACACAAAGGAGAAGGGGATTCTACTGGCTATCCTTGTCGCATTTTTATGGAGTATTACAGCAAGTGTGGAAAAAATAGCCGTCTTGTCCAGTTCGCCAAAATTTTACGGCGGCATTATTCATTTGTCGCTCGGACTCAGTTTTTTAACTTTAGAATTGCTCAGAAAATACGGGCAGAAGAAAAGAAAAATAGCCGAACCACGGTCTATTTGGAAAGGGAAGAAGGGCTTATATTTTTTATTGCTCTGAATTATTAGCAGTGCTCTGGCTCTCAGCCAACTAACCGCCATTCAATATACCTACGTAAGCAATGTAATCGCCTTCAAACGGGCCGGTATTATGGTAAGTAGTCTGGCCGGATTTATATGGTTCGGAGAAAAGGATTACTTTAAAACTTCACTCGGGACGCTATCCATCCTATTCGGTGCGGCATTAATTACCCTATGAACAAAGTTTTCTCATAGATATTTATTACCATCCTTGTCATCGAAAAAACGATCTACATATTTTTCACTTTTTTGCCGGTAATCGCTTAAAAACTTATTTTTATATTTTTTGTGTAGTTTCTGAAACAGTTCAAAAGCCTTTTCGGAATCTTCCGGTATTTTTTCAGGATGACTGGAAAAATATATTTTAAGGTATTCTACGACAACAGCATCTTTATCCATGATTTCCCTTTCCATTCTTTAAATAGAAAATAAGTCACTCTTATTAAAACTTAAAGATAAAAAATTATGCTTTGCTTGGCAATTTCATTTACTCTTTTTTAACAAATTTAACAAACTTTTTAAGCAATAAAGGTGTGAAAAAAAATAGGGGACAAGTATAAAAGGTATACTGCTAAAATGGCAGATAATTGCACTCAATACTATTAAACGCGTAACAACCTAAAAAACAGCAAGCTAACCAAATACCTTAGTTTACATAATATATATTATATAACATATTACTGTTTGAACACTGATTTTTTACTGCCTTCTTTAAGATTTTTGTGCTTTTATTGGTTTGTTTTATAGTAACAGGATAAACAGCGCAAGAGCTGCTAACGAAGAGGTAATATTCACAAAATCATTATTAACAATTTTTATGCCGGAAATTAGAAGCGTCCCTTGTCCGCAATGAACCCTTTTTTCTGTATACTTCTTACAAACACGACATTGGTATTGACCCTGGATAAGCGATCCTAAAAAACTATCTATAACTGAGGCTAAAAAACCGCAGAAGGTTAAAAAGGCCAGAATATTCAATTTACTGAGATTAGCAGGGATCATAATCCAGCCGCTGACCGATACAATAAAACTACCAAATAAAGCAGCCAAAGTACCTTGCGGGCTCACCCCTCCGGATATACCCGGTGCAACCGGTTTAAATGTTGTTATTTTAACCGTATTCCTTCCGAGCAAGATACCTATTTCTGTGGCCCAGGTATCGGCTGCTGCAGAAGCGAGTGAGAGGACATAGAGATAATAAATTTGAATGATCGGATAATAGAAATAGGCAATAATTAAAATTCCCCCAATACCCCCGTTGGCCATAACCTGTAAATAATCGCGTTCACCTGTCTTCTCGAAGGTATCTTTAAATTGTTCCTTACGATCCTTCCCTGCTTTACTCAAAAAAGAAGATAAAAAGAAGAAAACCAAAACAGGGATAGCCCAGGTCCAGCCCCCGAGGCCGAAAATTAAAACAGCCAGAATAAAAGTGGCCAGGGCTCCGGATATAGTTAAGAACTTAACCCTTAAACTAAAGAGAACAATG
>JALSTK010000113.1 GCA_026983775.1 Calditrichia bacterium | reverse complement strand
CAGCCTTAAGCCTCTTCCGCTCCGCTCAGGTATTTACATATCTGAACGATGCGTTTCAACCAACTGTATATTCATGTCGTCTCCTTGTCCTTAATCGCGAATTGCTTCGGTGGGATTAAGCCGCCGGATAAACAAAACCGGATAGCTGATGCTCGCCAGAGCGATGATGAAAACCACCAGCGCTTGCGACAGTAATAAACGGGGATCGTTGTTAAAAGCAAAAATCGCTTCGATTCCCAATTTATCATAAATCCTTGCCGCTTCTCCGGTAATGTGAATAGGGTGATTACTTAAATAATAGATAATAGGCAAACTACCGAGCATGCCTACAACAGCGCCTAAAAAAGCCACGAAGATGGTTTCCAGTGTTGTTACAATCAAGAGTTTTGTCTTGCGCATACCAACCGAAATAAGGATACCGAATTCTCGGGTCCGTTCGGCCATCATCATCATCACCGTACCATACACACCGAAAGCGATCACAATGTACAAGATCGCCAGCATAATGATACCGCTGATATTATCGAATTCGATGCTCTGCTTTAGTTCGGGCAGCATTTTATCCCAGGTCATAATCGTCTGATCCCTGTGCAGCAATAGCTTCGTTTGACGCAAAACTGTTTTTAAATGTCGTGTCTTATCAATCATAATCGGCAGGGAAGTGATCCGTTTGCCGGTGGAAAAAACCTCCTGCGCCAGAGGCAGGGGTAAGAAAACCATCCCGTTGTTCATGATTTCGAAAGGTAGTTTTACAATGCCCCCCACAGGCAGGTTGGCTGCGGCAATTTGGCCGTGATAACCCTGCCCATATAGAACCAGGCTATCCCCAACGCCGATTTGCAGCATTTTGGCCAGACCCTCGGCCATTAAAATCTTCGAAGAAGTACGCTGCGGATAAACACCTTGTTGCAGACGATTTTTTAAGCCGGTCATGGCATCCTCCAACTGCGGGTCTATGCCCACCACCCGGGCAACCTTTGTCTGCGTCGTATGCGAAACCAGGGCAAAGGCCTGCAAACGGGGAGCGAAACCGGTAACGTGGGGGATGGTTTTTATGCGAGCCAATTGTTGCGTGTCAAGCTTGAAGCTTTTATCCAGCGAGCGCTTCTCCCAGTAATCTTTTTGCTGGATTTGCAAATAGCCGGTAAACATTTTTGCCGAAGAATGGATCATATAACTATAAGATCCGGTTTGGGCCGAACGCTGAACCGTAGCCAGAATGACGGCAAAAAATACCGAAGAGGCGACGATAAGGGTTCGTTTTTTATTACGCCAGATGTTGCGCCAACTTAACAGCAGGTACATGGCAATCCCTTTTAATGAATGCGTTTCATGTTTTTTATTGAAAAAAACGAAGCTTTTAAGTGTAGATTGAATTTTATGGAAAGATAATCCATCACGGTTTTTTGTCCGGGTCTATCGCGAGGAACCATCTCCCAATGGGTCGGAAGTATCCGGCCACCCATCTTTTTTACTTTACTCCCCAGCATGGATTTAATGAGCAAACCGTCTTCGTCGTAATAATCGGCGCGTAATTCCATATAACCTTTTTTGGAAATGAAAGAAATGATCTTACCCCAAACAACGCCTGCTTCCGGTTTCGGAAGAAGCCGGATTTTGTAACATACATAGCCCCCATATTTTTCAGAACCGATTATACTGTGTGTATAATCTTCCACAATCGATGATTCACGCACCAAATCATCGTTTGTAAAATCCGAACCCATCCAGGATTGCAACATCATGGAGGGGGGTATTTTAATAACGCGGTGAATGGAGGGAACCCAGTTCCACACCTCTTTTTTGCGTTTTAAGGTAACCGTGCCCCTGTCCTTAGCGGGTTGGGTAATTAAGATTAAAGAGTAATCCGGTTCGAGCGCCCAGGCTTTCATTCGCATTTTGCGGGACCAATCCGGTTTAATTACTTCCAGGGTCAACTCGGAAAAACTACTTTTAGCCCGGATCAATTCATTCGCCTTACGCACAATTTCTTTAGCATTCTGCGCATAAGCCGGAATTTGGCTTATCCACAGCATAAGGATAAGGGTTTTGAATATTGGTTTCATTGGATTCCTTTCAGTAGCAATGTATAAATTAAAAAGTACATTCCTTCTTAATTTCTAATCCCGTTCAACATCCCGTCGCATAAGGATTCGGCAATCTGCTTCATATCGAAAAGTTCGGGTTCCATTACCCATTGCAGCATCAGACCGTCGATGGCAGCCAGCAAAAAAGAGGCGAAAGCCATAGAATCAATGGGACGAAATACACCTTGCGCGATACCTCGATCGATGATTTGCCGTATCATCATCCGGTAATTCTGATACATCTCTTTTAAATGGATGGCATCTTCCATGCTGTTATCTTTGCTACGGATGCCTTCTGCCCAGAAATCCATCAAAATACCAATGAAGTCTTTTTGCTCTTCAAATATGGCTTCCAGGCTAACATGAATGAGAACTTTTAGTTGTTCCGAGGGATGGTCCTGTTTTTTGATCGCATTGGAAATCATTTCATCGTAGCCGGCAAAAAATTGATGAAAACCGGTAATAAAAATATCCTCTTTACTGCTGAAATATTCATAAATGGTACCCTTACCGATGGAAGCCGCTCTGGCGATATCAATCATCTTTGTGTTCGATATTCCCTTTTGGGAAAAAACCTGAAGAGCAGCTTGCAGAATTTCCAGTTTTTTTGCTTCTCTATCTACAATCTTTGGGCACACATCGGTTCCTTTTCTAATTAGATTTTATAATGACCGACTGGTCGGTATTAATATAATATGATTCTATTTCTGTGTCAAGTCGGATTATTTTTTGTAAGGAAATAAGAACGGGATCGTCTATATAGGTAGCGTGCAGGAAAATTCAAAACAAATTTAGAGGAGTAAAATCATGCAGAACAAAACAGTAACTATTTTAAGAGGGGGGCTGATCGCCACCTTGGTTATGACCCTGGTAATGTTAGCAGCCCCTGTGATGGGTATGCCGAAAATGTTAATCGGCAATATGCTGGCCAATTTTATGCATTTACCGCTAAGCATAGGATGGATCGCACATTTTATGATCGGAACATTGATTGCTGTAAACTACATTTTGATTTTTAGTGTTCGTTATAAGTATACTCCCATTTTAAATGGCGCACTTTTTTCCCTGATTCCCTTTTTTATTGCTCAGATAGTAGTTATGCCCGTAATGGGTGCCGGAATCTTTTCCACAAATACCATGCAACCTATGATGATGGTTTTGGGCAGTTTACTCGGGCATTTAGTGTATGGGGCAACATTAGGAATAGTGACCGGACGTATTTCTGAAACCGTTCGGGCCACGGCTTAAAAAGATGCCGATTTATTTTAAGGATACCTGTTTTGTTCGGGTCTCTTATTTGAAAAAATATATTTTATAAAAACAGGTGGGGGATATGAAAGGGATAAAATTTTCAACAACATTTTTTTCTCACTTACTCTTTGAAACGGTTTCGATTGTCATCGGTATTTTGCTGGCTCTGGGAGTGAATAATTGGCGTGAAGAACGAAAGAATGAGGAAATCATTCAATTAAGTTTACAAAATATCCGGATCGAGATTATGGAGAATAAAGCCAATTTGCAAAAAGTAATTCCTTACCACCGGACTTGTAAGTTTACCATTGAAGAAAAGGCAGCGGGACAGAAAGGTGCCGGTAATGATTTTTTAAGCATTTGGCGGGGATTGAATCCTCCCATGCTCTATAAATCCGCTTTCGAATCGGCCAGAAATATAGGTGCCCTTTCTCTAATGGACTATCAATTATCCAACACGATTTCTCAATTGTACTATAAACAGCAGTTCTTTTACGAAATGATTCACATGTATGCCCAGGTTTTCATCAGTAATGCAAGCATCGCTCCCCATAAGCAGAAAAATCAATATGATGCGCTTCTACCGGCCTTTGCAGATATTACCGCCATGGAAACGGAATTAAGTAAGGGCTATAGTGAAATAATCGAATTGTTGCAGAGAAGTAAAGGAAAATAAATTTTTAATTGAAAGAGATTCCCGCTAAACTTAATTTATATTAAATCAGAATCGTTTAGCTGGAGTTTGCCTTGGTCGGATCGGCACATAAAGATATTGATCGGATGGTAGATGCCCATGGGGATTATCTGTTCCGATTTGCCATGCTTCGCGTGCATAATCAAACAGTTGCCCGGGATTTGGTACAGGATACTTTTTTAGCGGCTTTGAAATCGATTGATACCTACCGCGGGGCCAGTGTTTTTCGTACCTGGTTGACCGGTATCCTGAAGAATAAGATTATTGATCACTATCGAAAATCGGCACGAAACGAAGAGATAACTTTAAGTGATTTGGTAGATGAAGATGATCGCGATTTTGATGAAAGCGGGCACTGGCGTATGGATCGCGGGCCGATGGACTGGGGGGATCATCCTGAGGCTCGCTTGCATCAAGCAGAATTTTTAAAAATTTTGAAAGCTTGTCTGGATTTATTACCCGGGGCGGTCGCGACCGTCTTTACCATGAGAGAAATGGATGGATTCAATTCAGATGAAATTATTCAGGAATTAAAAATAACCGCTTCCAATTTATGGGTTATGCTGCATCGGGCCCGTAAGGGACTCAGGAAATGTCTGGAGAGTGAATGGTTCGGCGCGGAAAGTAAATGAAATGAAAAAAGTATTCGTAAGCTTAAATAAATTTGTAATGAAGTTAATCGCAATGGGTACACCGAGCTGTGAGGTGATTACTCATAAGATTTCGGAATCTTTGGATCATCCTCTATCCAGGAAAGACCGGCTCATGATTCGTTTACATACTTATAGTTGTATATTTTGTGCTCGTTATCGTCAGCAATTATTGGTCCTTCACGAAGCGATGAACAGGTATGCCGTCCAATATCCCCAAACGGAAGATATAGGACTCTCTGAGGAAACGAAGGAACAGATTAAAGAAAAACTCAAAAAAGAAAACTTGTAGAAGTATGGAATAAGTATGTATTCATTGTCTAAAATGGGATAGCAATCCCTTTATCCGGTCAGTTACTTATTTTTGGTTCTCTGTCATTTTGTGCGGTTAAGCTAATTATTAAATTTCATAAGGATATCGATTTTTCTAATGAAAAATTTCGGCAGGGACATTCGGCTAATCATTCGTCCGTAACGGGACGACCCGAAATACTTTCTCCTCATTTCCCGCCAATAAATTGGCGGGCTAAACTCAGATTTTCCCTCCGGGAAAGGGAATAGGCAACCGAAATACAACAACCTCAAGGCGCTCCAGGATCGTTTAACCGTGAACTTAATACTTCTTACATACCTTTAAATTTAAGCTGAAATTCCCAAGTACAAATAACAAAAATCAAATAAATCTCAAGAGACAATAACTCAAATCTCAAACGACCCTTTATCCATAGGTGACTTATTAAATTTTGGATTTTGGCGCTTAGTTGTTATTTGTTGCTTGTTTCTTGTGATTTCCAAAATATCACGTTAGCAATTTGGTTTGAACCGGCTTTTAACAAGCGCACTCGATTCGACATATAACCATATTTCACCTGCCGGGAACCTAACCACATCCAATGCCAAAAGAATACCGATTGTTTAATAGACAATCCCGTCAGGGACAGTTGAATTAACCCCGGATACCGTACGTTAACCGATAAAGAGATATCCCGTTACCGGGCGAGCCCAATTTTTAACATGCAGAAAACGAAGAGTTCGCTGAAAAATACTAAACCGTCTTAATACCTTTATTAGAAGTTCATTTTTATGATATTCGTGTTAATTTGTGGGCAGATTTTAAAAGGCAACAACCTTTAGAAGAGAGGATAAGTCGAAGTATCCGATGGATGGTCGTGAGAAAGGGTGAGTTATTAATACAAATACGGTTACAAGAATAGGGCGTCAAAAAATGGGGGGCATTACGGACCGCTGGATTCATTTCGTATAGAAAAATATAATTTTCATATCCGGCCAGAAATTTGCAATAGTTAGCGGAAACCTACGGCATAGGATCGAATCAATCTATCGATAGGAACAAAAGAGTTTGCCCTAACGGCGAAAATACGAATTCACACAACACAGGACGGCGAGCGCATTCTCCAAGATCAAAAATATGTAATAACAGGACATACATTAGCAAGCGTTCAATCTAACCAATTCCCGAAATCTTTGGATATATTCAGAAAAAAATTATATGGCTGTAAGGAATTATATGTGGCTGCGTCTAAGTTATTAGAACAGAAAACGATACATGCAGAACAAGTTAATTTACTGACAAAGGAGACACGTATGATCCAGTTGTATTTCAAAATCCGAGACGGGTTAAGTAATTTGAAAGATGTACCGCCGTTGTTATTCCGCTTGCTATTGGCTTATGGCTTTTATGGTCCTGCCACGATGAAACTGAGTAATGTGGATGGTATCGCCCAGTGGTTCGCCAGTATGAACTATCCGTTTCCGACTCTTAATGCTTATCTGGCCACGGCCACCGAGACCAGCGGTTTTATTCTACTCTTTTTAGGATTAGCGACCCGAATTATTTCTATTCCGCTCATGTTTGTTATGGTCATTGCCATTACAACGGTCCATTGGAGTAACGGATTCCAGGCCGGAAATAACGGTTATGAAATTCCCCTGTACTATCTTGCCATGTTGCTCAGCCTGCTCATTAGCGGTCCGGGAAAGTATTCGGTAGACGCTCTTATCGAAAAGTTTGTAAAAAAAAATTAGCCGCTGACCCGGAAGAACGAATATCCCGGCAAAACCGTCACATCGTTATTGTAGGTGGCGGTTTCGCGGGATTATATGCCGCTCAAACGCTGGGTAATTCTCCCTATCGGGTCACTCTAATCGATAAACACAATTATCATCTTTTTCAACCGCTTTTGTATCAGGTGGCCAGCGGTGGATTATCACCCGGCGATATTGCTTCTCCGATTCGCAGTGTATTAAAACCCTTCGGAAATTTTACGGTTATAATGGATGAAATGATTGATCTGGATGACCAAAGGCAGCAAATAATTTGTAAGAATAATACAATTCAATATGATATACTAATCCTTGCAACCGGTGTGGAAACATCCTATTTTGGAAATAAGGGTTGGAAGAGCATGGCTCCCGGTTTGAAGTCTATCGAAGATGCCTTATCCATTCGTGGAAAAGTGCTCTCCGCTTTTGAAAAGGCGGAACAGGCCAAAACGACCCGGGAACGGGAAGCATGGCTCGGTTTTGTGGTGGTCGGAGGGGGACCTACGGGGGTCGAGTTGGCCGGAGCATTGGGGGAATTAGCCGGACAAACTTTAAAAGATGAGTTCCGCTCGTTTGACTCGGCCCAGGCCCGAATCTATTTAGTTGAGGGCTCGGAACGAATTTTACGTACCTTTCCTGCGGAGTTATCGGCTAAAGCACAGCGGGACCTTTCTAAATTATGTGTGCAGGTTCGGCCGCGAAACAAAGTGATCGAGATTAATTCGCAGGGTATTAAGGTGCAGACCGATCAAGGTATTGAAGAAATTATTGCCCACACGGTTTTATGGTCGGCAGGAGTCAAAGCATCCCCTGTTTCGGATATTCTGAAAAAGCATCTTGATCCGGAACAAGATAGAATGGGACGGATAAAAGTACAAAAGAACCTTACAATAGAGAAGCATCCCGATATTTTTGTACTGGGAGACCTGGCCCACCTGGAAGATGAAAAAGGGAAAGTTCTACCCGGACTGGCTCCGGTTGCCATGCAACAAGGGTTATATGTCGGCCGTCTCTTGCGGAACCGTTTGAAAAATAAACAAACGGCTGATTTCAGATACAGGGATAAGGGAATTCTGGCTGTAATCGGCCGTAATTCGGCAGTTGCCCTTTTAGGGAATAGACGGTTCAAGGGGAAGTTGGCTTGGCTGATGTGGATTTTCGTTCATATTCGCTATTTGGTGGAATTTGACAACCAGATACTGGTTTTATTCCAATGGGCATGGGGATATATAACTCGCAAAAGAGGGGCTCGCTTAATCACGGATATTTAAAACAGGAATGCCGTATGATTAAAGAACAGGAATTAAAAGTTGTTTTGACCCGCATGTATAAACTGGGAGTCGGTAAAGAGGCCATTCAGGCTCTTTATGGATATATGAAAAAGGGCAAACTGGAAGACCTGATTGCCGTGAACCCGAATTTCATAGCCGTTCGTTGTGGATTCAATAAAGAAGAGATGCTTAATATTCTCATTACCGGTCTGGTAGAAAGCTTATTCGAAATGCTCTGGGATACGCATTGCCCCCATTGTAAAAATGTCGCTAATCACTATAAACATTTCGGAGCGGTTGAACCCCGGGAATACTGTGAGACCTGTCATGTCCATTTTGATGCCGAGGCGGATCAAAATATCACTATTAATGTGTCGTTGCACCCGAATCTGTTTTCAGGTCCTGTCCCCGATGTGCCGAATGTGCGTCATGTGGATGATCGGGTCCAGCCGGTAACCGCTTTGGAATTACTGGGTATTCCAACTTTCCGGGAACATTTTACTCAGGAGATACCGGAGCTTAAACATTCCGTGAAGATCCGCTCGGTAACGGTGATGTTTACCGATTTGCTGCATTCTACGGCACTGTATAACAAGGTAGGCGATTTGAATGCCTATTCTCTGGTAAGCGAACATTTTGAAACCTCCTTCTCCACGATTCTATCCAACTCCGGTGGAATCATTAAAACGATTGGTGACGCTGTGATGGCTGTTTTCCGTCAACCTTTACCCGCTTTACAGACCGCTTTGCTCCTTCAGGAAAGGATCAACACTCTTTTCAGCGGGAAGAAATATCCCGGTGGATACGGTCTGAAAGTGGGCCTGAGTCAGGGTACGGCCCTGATTGTTAATATGAATGAACAGGTGGACCTGTTCGGGGCAACGATTAATCTGGGGGCCAGAGTCGTTAATCTGTCCGATGCACACTCGGTAGCTATCACGCGAACGGTATATGACGATCCGACGATTAAAGATTTTTTAAAAAGTGAAAAACTTCAGGTAAGGGCCTCCCACGAACAATTGAAGGGAATTCCCGGATTGAAGGCGATATATTTAGTGAGTAGATAAAAAATAAAATATATCGAGCGAAATTTTCAAAAATAGAAAACTTACTCCAAAATATTACAAATTTTAGGATTAATTTTAAAAAAAATGCATATTTTTTAAAAAAAGTTCCCGGTTTATCCTTCTAAATGGGGAAGAAAAAATATAAAATCGCACTTCTTTGTTCAAAAATAAGTATATTCTTTTATCAAATCGTATAAAATTAACTTTTAAAATCAGGCCCGATCTCCGCTTCCCAAAAATGATAATCCATATATCTTTATAAAAAACAGATAGTAACAAAACCCATTCGTTCGATCATCTAGACAGAGAATCGGTCAAATCAACCGGATTTCGGTAATACCTAAGGCCTGATTGCGGCATAATAGTTGCAAGATTACTATCCTTGTCCATGAAAAATCCGGGAAATTAATATGTCCAGATTTATTTTTAGTTTCATTATCTATTTTGCCTTATGGGTCGGATTTACCACCTCTTTGAACGGCCAGGAATTATTTGCCGGGGGGCTGGTCGCTTTGATTATGGCCCTGCTCACGGCCAAAGAATTCTCTGAGGAAGGTCTGGAAAATTTAACTCCGCATAAGATATTCTATGCCTTTCTGTATATGTTTGTTTTTCTGTGGGAAATGGTTAAAGCCAATGTGGATGTCGCCAAACGGGTTGTTCAGCCTAAAATCCCCCTGAATCCCGGAATTGTAGAGGTCCCCACTCAATTAAAAAGTAATCCTGCGAAACTGGCCCTGGCTAATTCCATTACACTTACTCCGGGTACCTTGACCGTGGATATTATTGAAGATAAACTCTATATCCACTGGATTGATGTAAAATCCGAAGATCCGAAAAAAACTTTTGAACATATCTCCTCCACATTTGAAAAATATATCAAGGAAATTTTTGAATGATCTATATCTTTTTAGGAGTAATCGTATTGGGTGCAATCTTAGCATCCGTTCGGTTTTTGCTTGGGCCCACAAGCTCAGATCGCGTCGTGGCTTTGGATACGCTTACAACCATGACCACGGCTTTTATGGTTTTATTGGGGCTTCTCTTTAACCGATATATCTATATCGATGTGGCATTGATTTATGGCGTTTTAGGTTTCATCGGTGTGCTGACGATCGCCCGTTACCTGGAAGGAGGCCTGTAATGATGGACATTATAGAAATTATCGGCTATATACTGGCCAGTGTGGGCGTACTGTTCTTGTTTTTGGGAGGACTGGGAATCCTGCGTATGCCCGATGTCTACAATCGCATGCAGGCCGGGACAAAAGCCACTACTTTAGGCGCTGTGGGTACCATTATGGGCGTGGGACTGATTCATCCGGAATGGTTTTTTAAAACCTTAATCATTTCTTTATTTATTTTGCTTTCCAATCCTATTAGTAGCCATGCCTTGGCCCGCGGAAGCTATCGTAGCGGGATTAAGTTGTGGCAGAAAAAGAAGATTGATGCTTATAAAAATGCGTTGAAAAAAGAAAAAGAAAAGAACGAGGCTGCCTGATGGAAATTATTGTTGTGATTGCAACCATCATTTTAATTATTGCTGCAATCCTTACGATTCATTATAAGGATCTAGTGGCTGCGGTCGTAGCTTCCTCGGTGGTGAGTCTGATCGCTTCTATCTATTTTTATATTCTACAAGCACCGGATGTTGCTCTGACCGAAGCGGCTATCGGCGTGGGTTTGACCACCATCATATTTATGATAACCCTCCGCAAAACGAGGAGGATGGAAGAATGAGAAAAACACTCGCTGTTATTTTTCTGGGAATCATCGGCTATTATCTTTTGGCCGTCTTCTTTCAAATTCCCTTTGGGATTGATCGTATTATTAGTGGAGTGGCTCATAAATATTTAGCCGATGGGGTACAAAAGACGGGCGGGGTGAATATCGTCACTTCCATTGTAGTAAACTATCGTGGGTTCGATACGCTTGGTGAGGTGACGGTGTTATTTTTAGCGGCCACCGGAGTGGGTGCTTTGTTTTTTCAAAAAGAACCGATGCACCGTTCCCGTCAAAACGCCAGTATTATTGTGAAAACCGGAGCCCGGATTCTCTTTCCGTTAACCATCATTCTTGGTGCCTATGTATTTATCCACGGCCATTTGACACCGGGCGGCGGTTTCCAGGGCGGCTCAATAATCGCCTCGGGTTTTTTATTGATGTTCATGTCCTTCCGTTCCTATCATGTAAGCCATAAGGTGCTTTCCTGGATTGAATCCTTAGCCGGTTTAACCTTCGTGACTATCGGTCTTTTGGGTCTGATATACGGCTGGAGTTTCCTGCAGAATTTTCTGCCCTTCGGCCAACCCAATGCACTTTTCAGCGCCGGTGTAATCCCGTTGATTTATATTGCCGTTGGATTCAAAGTCGGATCGGAGTTAACC
>JALSTK010000112.1 GCA_026983775.1 Calditrichia bacterium | reverse complement strand
TGGATCTCGATTTGGCGGAGGATATCGAGGGAGCCGAACAACTGGATGTGGATTTCGCCGAAACGATAGATACCGAGGAATCGATCGTGAGTGCAGTCGAGGAACAGGTAGAGGAAAAGGCGGAGCCCGTAACCGAAGAGCCGCCTGTTGCAGAGAAAGAAGAACCGGCCGCACCGGTTACACCGCCGGAACAACCGGAACTGGGTGACCGCAAAAAAATCTTGGTTATTGATGACAGCATCGTGATTCGCAAAATGGTGGAGATTGCTCTGGAGGATGAGGAATATAAACTATCTTCTGCGGTTAGCGGTAAAGACGGCCTGGACAAACTGGATCAGGTACAGCCCGATTTAGTCGTTTTGGATTTAATGTTACCGGATATCAATGGAATTGATATTTTGAAAACCATCAAACAATCCAGACAGATTCCGGTTATTATGTTAAGCGGCAAGGATTCGCCTCAAATGGTAGAGAAAGCAAAATCGGCCGGAGCCGATGCCTTCTTGCCGAAACCTTTTAAAGATGAGGAACTGAAGGAACAGATTAAAAAACTATTTACAGCATGAGCGGAGCCGCTCTGCCTTCCGGATTGGGAAAACAAATGAATCAGCAAAATTCGACCGAACTCATCAGTGAATATCGTTATTCGATTCTGGAAATTGCCGGACACAATTTTGGTGTTGAGGTCATCAATGTCCGCGAAGTGCTTCCCATGCCCAAATATACGCCGGTGCCCAATGTGGACAAATGTGTATTAGGTGTGTTTAATTTACGTGGACAGATCTATTCTATCGTCGATTTACGTAGTCTTTTTAAACTGAATAAAAAACCGATCACTGAAAAAAATTTTGTGGTTTTACTGGAATCCGAAGGCATTGTTTTCGGTGTGGTTGTGGATCGCGTACTCGACCTGATTACTCTCGATACCAGTAAGATCGTACTACCTGCTCAGGATGTGCCGGTACAATATGTACAATATACAACCGGTTATTATGAACACAAGACATTGGGGAATATCTTTCTGCTGGATTTAGCGGCAATCTTAGACACCAATGAAATTAAAAAATACCGTTACGAATGAAGAGGTTAAAATGAAAAACACACGTAACCGGATTTTAAAACAATTTATCATGGTTTCTCTGCCTGTTATTTTGATTGTGGCTCTGGCCTTGGGATATTATAATTTTAAGCAGAGCGATCAGCAATGGGTGCGCCTTACAACACAACAACTGCGGGAAGAATCGGCTCTGGCCGTAACCTGTCTGTCATCAGAAACGGTTCAAAAGATCATTGTCTCCGACGGGAATGACAACAAATCGGTTTCTGTGGTTCAACATCAACTGGCTTCGATGCGTAAGAAGATGGGGCTAAGCCCGGGTTCCGTAAAGTTGCTCAGGAAAAAAGACACGATGACCAGGGTTCTTGTCCAGGATACGGGCATGGAAGAAGCAAATAAAAATTTTGATTTATGGCAGGAAATGGATAGGGCGTTGAAATCAAAATCGATCACTCTACGCCGTTATATGCGGAACGAAAAATTCCACACGGCAGCTCTGGCCCCTTTACTGGATAATGAAAATAACGCATTTGCCCTGCTTTTTATTGATCGTACATTTGACCATGGCCGGTGGGCCTGGGTTAATGCTTTGCTTTGGCCGCTGATTGGCGGGTTGATTATTTTTATTTTACTTCTGCTGACCGTCTCTTCCGTGGGGAAGAGGATCGGCCAGGGCATCGAACATATCCAGACCAACTTGATGCGAATTAAAGGGGGTGAACCTGTTTTGCGTTCTACCGAACCCAAGATGATGTTACAGGAGATCGAACCGAATTTGAAGGAAGTGGAACAGGCGCTTAAGCGCAAGACGGAAGAACCGAAGGCCGAGGTGGCGCCTGAAGAGAAAGAAAAATTCCAGAAGCAGATCACCGAGTTCCTGAGAACAGTTAACGCTGCCGCCGCAGGAGATTTTACGGTAACCGCCGATGTTACGGCCGATACCTTCGGGGCGTTGGCCGATTCTTTTAATTTGATGATCAGTGATCTGAGTGAACTGATTCGCGATGCCAAGAAGGCTGCCGAGCAAGTAGCCAATTCTTCGGAAGATATCCTGACTAATATCGATGCTATGGCCAGAGGAGCGGCTGAACAGGCTACCCAAACCGAATATATCAGTGCTTCGGCAAAAGAGATGGCCGAGTTGATTACCAATACCAACCAGAGTGCCCAGCGGGCAGCGGAATCGGCGCGGGAAGCCAAAGAAGTTGCTGAAAAGGGAAGCGATATTGTAAAACAATCCATCATAGGCATGCAGAATATTCGTAATTCCGTGCGGGAAGCTTCGAGACAGGTTCGTCTGTTAGGTGAAAACTCGGCTCAGATCGGGGAAATAACGGATTTCATCAGTGAGATTGCCAACCGTACCAATTTACTGGCTCTTAATGCTTCCATTGAAGCAGCCAGGGCCGGTGAAGCAGGACGCGGATTTAGCGTGGTTGCCGATGAGATTCGTAATTTAGCCGAGCGCTCCAGTACTTCGGCCGAAGAAATCTCAAAGTTGATCGAAGATATTCAATCCGGAATCACCAAAACCATGAAGGCAATGGAAAACGGTAATCAAGAAGTAGCAGAGGGAACCCGGTTAGTAGATAGCGCCGGCGAGACCTTACGCGAAATTGTAGGAAGGGTTGAGGTTTCTACAAATTCTTCAGTTGAGATTTCCACGGCAACCCAGGAACAAACCCGGTTTAGCCGGGAAATCGTCTCCTCTCTGGAACATATTGCCGGAATAGCCAAGGAGACCGCCGAAGGGGCTAAATCTTCACGTGAAGCTGCTTCCCAACTGGAAGCATTATCGAAAAATTTAAAGCAAGCGGTAGAAAAATTTCGATTAGCGTAATTAAGGAATCAATCATGATTGAAAAAACCAGCGATATATCCTTCGTATCCTTTTATTTGTCCGAGTTTTTCAGACAATCTTTAAGAAAAGGGCAGAAAAAACTCAAGGAAGAACATTACCAGCTTTTAGAGGCGTTAAGCCGTTTAGTGCCTGATGAAGAAAATTTGATTCACGGATTGGAATCGCTGGCCCAACACAACGGAACCAATGAAATTTCTATTTTTCTTTTTGATATGACCGATCGGGCTAAAGATTATCCACCCGATCAACTCTACCAATCATTACCCGATTTAGTGGATGATTTCCTCACTCTGTTCGGACTGGTCATGGAAGAAGAAAACAGCGCTGTAGATTTAAAGAAAGTGGTCGGCCATCTGTTGAGCACTGAAAAAGAAACACCTGTTGCTGAACAGGAAGCCTTGCTATCCTTTGCCGATTTCTATCGTCAACAGGTAGAGCGGGAAATTAACAGGATTGCCGCTGAAAAAGGTAAGATCGGCGCAGAAAAGAATTACCTGGAATTGTTAAACCTTTTCGAAGGCTTCGACGCAGGTCATAAATCCTTCCACCCCCAGCTGATTCAAATCAAAAAAAAGGTGAACAAGCTGCTGCCGTCGGATTTATCCCAACAAAAATCCTTCGAATTAATGAACAAGCTAAACCGCCATGTGGAATCTTTTATGGAAGAGGTTACTTCTTTAGAGGATGAAAATCAGGCACTGTTTCGGCAACTGCTCGAAGAAAAATCCATTCCGGAACAGGTAATCACCAGGGAAGAGGTCTCGACAAAAGCCACTACCGTAGATGATCTGCTCCAGGAATATTTTCAGGCTGAAATCGAGGAATATCAACAACAGATTTTGGAACTGATCCGGGGTCCGAAAGCCATCAATAATCCTCAAATCTGGTCTCAACTGATTAAACAGCTACGCTCCTTAAAAGAGATCAGCATGATTCACGGCTACAGCGGAATCGAATCACTGAACGATCAACTGATTAATATTTTTAACCGTGCCCAAAGAGCGGATATCCGGTTGAATGAAGATAGCAAGGATATTTTTACCGAAATTCTCGACCGGATGAATCACACCGAGAAATTTTTACCGGATCGTAAAGACGCCCGCTTCATAAAAAAAACGGATCGATTGTTACAGGAACTCGATGATTCCATTCAGAAGGCACCGAAAGCTCAGTCGGTTCCCGAGGTAGAGAAAGAAGCGGAGAGGGAAGCCCCGGATTGGATCTCTTTCTCCGACCGGGATAAAATAATTGCTATTTTAAGAGAGGTATTGGAACAAACTCGCGGCAGGATTGCCGCTTACCATCGGTCGTTGGCGAGTGCCGAAACTGTGGAAATAATTGAATCCGAGCTGCAATCGCTCAAACGGTCAATGGCCTTTGTGCTTAAAGGTTTAAGTGCATCCTTCCTGGATCCCATGACGGAGGCCTATCGTATCTTGCAGGGTATCTCTGCCGACCATCGGAAAGAGGGTCTAAAAGTTGTTAATAAGATTTGGAAGACCGCTCTTAAAGAAGTGGATGATGCATATGATTTTGCCGAGCTCACTCCCTTATTTGATGAAATCGGTCAATTAGAAGCCAGCGAACCGGAATTTACTCTATCGGATGCGGAAACCGCAGAAGCCCTGGTCGCGGTGACTGAAAAACTATGGAGCCCGGAAACCATCCGGTCTGCACTGGTCCAGGGTGAAGATCAGGCCCGTATCTCCTTGCTCTCATTCTTTGACCGGTTTAATAACAATCTGCATTTATTGGGCTATGACCAATATCAGCCGGCAGTCACCTTTTTCATGGAATTTATTAAAAAGTATGAGGGACAGACTTTACCGGAAGAAGTCGCTTCGGAATTCGGAAAGTCGGTTGAATTGGTTATCGACCGTCTGAAAGCAAAGGGGAAGCAGGGCGATGTAAGCGATATTCTGGATGTAGCCAAAGAAATCCTTTCCATCCCGGAGCAGAAAGAGGAAATCTCCGAAAAAGCGGAAATCGCCGAGCCGCAGAAAGAGCCCGAAGAAGAGGATGTGGAACTCATCTTCATTACCGAAGGAGAGGAGCTGATCGCCAAGGCGTTGAATGCCATTAGTTATCTCGAAAAAGATGATACAAATCGGCAGCCCTTTAGCGATATCGAGAATGCGGTACATAATATCCGTTCCTCTGCTCATTTGTTGAATAAAGAGAAAACAGTAGATTTTTGTGTGACTCTGGAAGAAGCCGCGGAAATGTTCGAGCTGGAAAGTATTCGTTTGCCGAAGGGAATCATCCAGGGCCTAAAAGAAGGTTTACAGGCCCTGGGCCGTTTGATTCACGATGAAGCCGAAGATGTTTCCGGGCAGGATCAGCAAATCCAGCAAATCCTAAGCCGTATGATGCTTGAAGAAGAGCCTGAGGAAGAAGCAGCCCAGGAAGCCGAAAAAGAAGAGGAACAGGGACTCTTTACCGAAGGGGAAGAAGGGGATGAAGATTTAAATGAAATCTTCCGTAGTGAATCGGCCACGTTTATCGACATTTTGGAAGATAGTAATCGGAAGTTGAGAAAAGATTTAAGAGATCAGGCAGCTCTGGATGCCATGGAACAGGCCGCCCATTCCCTGCGTTCGTCGGCAAAAATGCTCGGTTTTCGCGAGATTGCCCAGTTAACCGAAGGCCTGGAAGAAATTGTCGAAGCAATTTCCGCCGGCGAGCTGGAAAATTCGGAAGATATTCAAAACCGAATGGAACAGGCCATCGTGAATATACGGAAATTAAGCGAAGGCCAGGAAGTTCCCAGTGAAGAGATTGCCCGCATCATTAATCTGACGGATATCAGTAAGGATCGGCAAATTTCAGTCGGTGCCGAGCAAGAGAGTCAACCCAAAATCTCCCGGCAGATGACCGATATTTTTCTGGAAGAAGCCGGTGAGCTCGTCGAAAAATTGAATCGGGATTTATTGGAGCTGGAAAAAATGCCGGAAAGCAGTACCCTGGTTGCCTCCATCCTTCGTAATCTGCATACTCTGAAAGGCAGTGCCTATATGGTTGAATTTCGGCGTATCGGGGATCTGGCCCATAAGCTGGAGGATTATTTTCAGCTTTACCGTGAACAAAACACGGTTGAAAAAATGGAAATGCTCAATCCTGCCTTTTCCGCATTGGATCTGATTGAGGGGATGCTAACTTCCATCCGCCAGGGTGAGGGGGAAAAAGCCCTTCAGTTCACCACGCGTATGGCGGAGATCGATAACAAACTGTATTCGTATCAGGGCCAGGAACAGCAGGAAATTTCTGCGACTACGGTCAAAAGTAAAAAGACCCGTCCGGTGGTATCCGGCAAAGGAAGGGATGAAAAGAGTGTTAAAATAAATACGGACTATCTGGACAATCTGATCAATATGGCTACGGATCTGGTGGTCAATCGCACAGAGCTTGCCGCCCATTTCGATCATTTGAAGAATTTAATGCAGAAGATCGAGGCGGGAAAGAAACAATTGCACCAGGCCAAAAATTCTTTGGAAGATTTAATTGAGGACAGTGCATCAATCGGAACCGTAGATCAAAAAACAGGCGAAACCGATTTTGAAAAAGAGGAGGATATCTCTACCATTTCCGGGACTTTTAAGGATATCACGCATGCGGTCGATCAGATCAGTCATGACCTGAATCGTCTGTCTCAGGACCTGGAAAAGAATATTTTACAAATTTCGAATTTGAGCAAAAGTTTACACAGTGATATCCTGCGGGTGCGTATGGTGCCCATTGAAACGCTGTTTAATCGTTTTCCAAGGTCTATCCGTGATTTGGCGAAAGAACAGGGTAAACGAGTCACGTTTACGATCGAGGGCAACGATACGGAAATGGATCGGGCCATGGTCGAATCTATGGCTGATCCCCTGATGCATATTCTGCGCAACGCAGTGGATCATGGTATTGAAGATCCCAAGACGCGGGCGGAGAGAAATAAGAAGCGAATCGGCAATATTACCCTGAGGGCCCGTCAGGATAAGAGCCAGGTGGTCATTGAAGTTACCGACGACGGTCAGGGCATTGATCTGGACAAGGTGAAAAAAACGATCATCAAAAAGAAGTTGGCCAGTCGGGCTACCGTAAATAAAATGACCGAAGCCGAGCTTTTGAATTTTATTTTCTATCCGGAATTTTCAACCCGGGAGAAAGCCGGTAAAATATCGGGCCGGGGGGTCGGCCTGGATGTGGTGGCGACCCAGATTCAGAAATTGAAAGGTAATATTCGTATTCGCACCGAAAAGAATGTGGGTACTACCTTCAGCATTCGCGTCCCGTTAACCCTGGTTATTTCTCAGGCTTTGATGACAAAAGTCGGCGATCAGCAAATTGCCATTCCCTTAATTGCCGTACAGGAATCCATCGAGATCAAACCGTCGGATATTCTGTATGATGATAATCGCCGCTATATCCAGACTAAGGATAAGTTATTACCCTTTGTTACGTTAAACGAGATTTTGCATTATACTAAGAAAAGCACGCGTCAGGAAGGGGGAACGGTAATTATCATTCATGATGCAGGGGTCAGTGTCGCTCTCGGCAT
The DNA here is from genome assembly GCA_026983775.1 of Calditrichia bacterium. Classification (GTDB taxonomy): domain Bacteria; phylum Calditrichota; class Calditrichia; order Calditrichales; family Calditrichaceae; genus JALSTK01. Next base: position 4,187 of record JALSTK010000112.1, on the reverse strand, counting down.
CAGTGAAATAAGCGGACGACAGGAGATCGTAATTAAAAGTCTCGGTAACCAGCTTCAGAATATCGAATATGTAGCCGGAGGGACGATTCTGGCCGACGGTGAAGTGGCGCTTATCCTGGATTATGCGGCGGTGATTCGGATGGTAGAACTGCAATTTTTCGGCAATATCAGAAATTCTCAATCGATTCGGGAAAAGCGTGTGGAAGGTAAAAAACCACAGATGGAATTAATGTATGTGAAGACCACGCCCCGCATGCAGAAAACAATTCCGCAAAAAACAATTAAAGATCGCAAAGCGCGTGTTTTAGTAGTAGATGATTCGGCCAGTGTTCGTAATTTTGTAAGTACGGCCCTGGAAAAAAAGGGATTTTCCACTTTAAAGGCCAGCAACGGAAAAGAGGCCTTAAAAATTATGAAGAACGAAGGAGTAGATCTGATCATTACCGATTTGGAAATGCCGGTGATGGATGGCTTCGAAGTCATTACAAAAATTCGTAAACAAAAGAAATTTAATGACATTCCCATCGTGATTCTTACCGGAAGATCAGGGAAAACCCAAAGCAACCGGGGAATGGAATTAGGGGCCAACGGTTTTATCGGCAAGCCCTTTAAGGAAGGAGACCTTTTAGATATGATCGATAATTTTATCAAAACCGGTTAGGTCTCTTCTCCGAAAAACCCGCAATCTATTTAATCGAGCAGAATGCCATGAAAAGGCTGTTTATTTTAATAGGGTTCATTTCCGGTACACTGTATTCTTCCGCCTTTGGTCAGAGTAAAGTGATCAATGGATTGGATATTAAGGGCACGGAACATTGGTCCGGCAAAATTACCATTGCCGGCGATGTGCTGGTTGAACCTCGTGCCCGTTTGGTGATCGATGCCGGAACCGTTGTTTCTTTTAAACCCAACAGCGATCTCAAACGCAGTGGCCGGGATAAGACCCGTAGTGAAATAATAGTTCGCGGCGTTTTAATTGCCCGCGGGAGTATTAATAGTAAGATTAAATTTACCTCACAGGCAAAGAAACCTCAGATGGATGACTGGTATGGAATCACCATTAGTAATCCGCGCCATCCTTCGGTTCTTGATTATGTTGTGGTTGAATATGCCTATAACGGTATCACTATAAAAAAGAGTAATCCTCAAATCAGCAATTCCCAGATTCGGTTTAATTTCAATGCCGGCCTGTCGATTGAGATAGGGGCTAAACCCAAATTGATCGGAAATATCATTTCTGAGAACGGCTATGCAGGTATTATCTGTAACACCGGAGCCAAACCGATTCTAACCGATAACATGATCACCAGAAACGACATCGGCATCATTATTTTTGGAACGGCTCAGCCCAATTTGGGATCTCTTGCACCGGGCGCAGACCATAACGTGGGACGTAACGGTCTGTTTGGTAATCGTACCTATAATATTCATAATCATTCCGGAGAAGATATTAAAGCAGAGAATAATTCGTGGGGGAGTAAAAAGACAACCGCCATAAAAACTACGATTTATGATAATGAGGATGATCGTAAATACGGTCTGGTCGATATTACACCGATTATGGGTAGCCGCTTGCAGATGGATCAGAAAATTATGTTGTCTCAGGGGACGACCGCAAGCGGAACCCCGGCCAGTCGGAAACCGCAGGCCCCATCTGTGGGCAAACCGATCGTTAAGAAGGAAACGCAACAGGTCGCGTCCGGTGTAGCGGGGAGTGTCCGCCAGGGAACGCTGGCCCGGAACCTGCCGAAAAAGGCACTGCAACCGAAGAAGCTCGAGAGCGATACTCTTAGACTCGCGGCCGGAATTACGGCAAAAAGTATGACGGTTAAACTTCCGGAGGTAAAAGTAAAAAAACCGGATATTGATTATAATCAGGTTTTTTTGGATGTTTTTTTGGATAAGGGAAGAAAGGTTGTAAAAAAAGTTCAGCCGATCATTGAGCATCCGGATAGAGTAAGAAATGCCAGGGGTAAGGTAATCGTCCATGTTGTGGTGGATAGACAGGGTAAAATTGAATCGGCCAATATTTTGCGCGGTTTAAACAGCTATTATAATCAATTGGCATTGGATGCGGCCCGGAAATTTATATTTCTCCCCGGGACGGTTAAAGGAATACCGGTACGGTTTTCGACCAGTTTGGTGTTCGAATTTTGATGAAAAGGGATCCCGTTTAAGGATATTGAATCGATTTATGGTACAAAAAAGAAAACTCTATATTGCTATTGCCGGAAATATCGGAGCCGGGAAAACCACTTTAACTACCATGCTCAGCGAGCGTACGGGATGGAAAGCCTATTATGAAAAGGTAATCGACAATCCTTATCTATCCGATTTTTACAAAGACATGAAACGATGGAGCTTCCATTTGCAGGTTTTCTTCCTTTCCCACCGCTTTCGCAGTCAAAAGGAAATTACGGAATGGCCGGATTCCTGTATTCAGGATCGTAGTATTTATGAAGATGCCGAGATTTTTGCCTGTACGTTGCATAAAAAAGGGCAGATGTCCGATCGTGATTATAAAAATTATCAGGACCTTTTCGCAATTATGACCAGCTATTTACGTAAACCCGACCTGATCATCTATCTCAAATCTTCGGTCGATCATTTACTGAACCATATCCGCTTGCGGGGCAGAGACTATGAACAAACCATCGACCCGGCATACCTTTCCGAATTAAATGAGGCCTATGATGAATGGATCGAGCGGGCCAGGAAGGAAAGTTTTAAGGTTTTGACTTTTGATATTACAAACCGCGATTTTGAACATAATCCCCGGGATTTTGATTTAATTTACAAATCCATTAAAGAACTGGAAAATCAGACGTGGCTCGACGTTGTTTAGTCGTTACCTACTATTTTCCCCCTCTCGGTGGCGGCGGTGTGCAGCGCATTGTCAAGTTCATCAAATATGCTTCCCGTCTTGACTGGCAGTTCACCGTAATCACTGCCGATGAGCAGAATACGAATATCCCGAATGATACAACTCTGCTGGAAGAGATCCCCGACCGGTGCAAAATACTTCGTCTTCCCGGTTCCGTGCCGGGAAGCGGCATGATACCGTTTACAAAACATATCGGATATTGGAAACGCTGGCTAAGCGCCTTTAAGTACATACCGGATTCAAGACGTTCCTGGCTCGTCCCGGCTCACAAGGCCGTTATAAATGAACTGAGCCGCCAGACCTATGATTGTTTACTCATATCTATCCCTCCCTATTCTTTAGCCATGCTGGCCGCCGATCTAACTCAATCGCAAAACATACCGGTCATACTGGATATGCGCGATCCCTGGACCGCCAATCCCTATAAAATTCATCCCACTCCCTATCATTTCCGTAAAGACCTTGAAATAGAACGAAATGCGATCGGACGAATACAATTCGGTATAGCCGCTTATCAGTTCATCCCCGACGATTATCAAAAACAAATTAAAGCATTTCAGACCAAAAACTGGAAGGTAATCCCCAACGGCTGGGATCAAGATGATTTCAGTAATCTAAAGCCTGAAAGGCAACCCGAGGAAGGATTCCACATCGCCTTTTCCGGCACGTTTTACTCCCATATCAATAAACCGCATTTTTTATTCAAGGCGATGGCCTATCTGTTAAAACACCGTCCGGAGCAGGGAAAACAAATTCATTTTTATCATGTGGGAAAGGCCAATTTCGCCCTGCAAAAAGTGGCCGGGAAATTCGGTCTGGAAAAACAGGTTCATCTTTTGGGCTACCGGTCCCATGCGGAAACGCTCAATATCTTAAGTGGAATGGATGCTCTTTGCTTCATTTTGGATGACAGGGAAAAACGAAGCCGCAACACCATTGGCGGCAAGGTTTACGAATATCTTCGTTTAAAAAAGCCAATTCTGGCTCTTGTGCCTCAAGAAGGAGAGGCGGCCGAGCTGATTCGCTCCACCAACAGTGGGGTGGTTATTGCGGCCCGTAAAACCAGGGAGATTGCAGAGCAATTGGCAAACTGGCAAAAAGACAGGCCTCATTTACATTTTAAATCCATCGATCATTATTCACGCGGGTTTCTGGCCGAAGAATGGGTTCGCTTTCTTGAGCGGGTTACTTCATCTCAGCATAAAGGATAAATAGTGATTATAAGCAGATGTCGGGTACGGATTTCCCTTATTGGGATTCTATTTAATCTGATCTTCTTCATTTCCGCAGGTACGGCCGGTGA
>JALSTK010000111.1 GCA_026983775.1 Calditrichia bacterium | reverse complement strand
TTGGGATCAAACCATTTAACCGTCCCTTTGATACGTTCCGCCATAAAAACTAAACCTCCAAAAAATTAATAAATAAAGTTTCCTGATGAAAGAAGATGCGCTTAGCAAAGCCTTCCTTACATAAGGTAGTTAAATTTACAAAACAAATAATGTCTGTCAAAATAATCCAAAAAAAAAATCGATGCTCAATGAATGACGTTCAATTCTTCCTTAGCCTTTGCCTCTTCCGAAGTCATGGGATACCGGGCAACAAGGAGCCCGAATATTTGCCGGGCTTTTTTTATATTATGTAATTTTTTGTATTCCAGACCCGCTTCGAGTAAATAGTGGGCGGCCAAAGAATCCTCGGGAAAACGATTAACCATCATAAGTAAAGTGGCAGCGTGGCGTTCTCGTTGGTGCAGAGCAGTCTTATAAAGTTCAGCGATGCTTAAAAAGGCCTGATGCACGGCCTCGGGTTGTTGATTCTTTTCCACTATTTTCATATAAGCTGTGAGCGCCTCCGTATATTTTTTTTTCTTTTCCAACAAACGGGCCAGACGAAGGGCAGCTTCCGTAACCAGCGAATCCCGGCCGAACGCATCGATAAACAGTTGATAGTTTGCGATGGCCTCCTGCTCATTGTGCATGCTATCGGCCAACATTTCCGCAAGGTAAAATTGAGAGCGAGCCGCATATCCGGATCGGGGAAAATTGTCGATGACCTGTAAAAAATCATTCTGTGCTTCCGGAAAAAGGCTCAGACAATGATAGTTGATCGTTCCCAATGTATAGTAAACTTCCGCCTGCAAACGGGTCTGAGGAAAGAATTTAAGGATTTCCTGCAAATAGGCCTTGGCCGAACCGCACTTTTTTTGCTGCCGGTATATTTCGGATAACCAGTACCACATAATATCGGTATATTCCCCATTCGTACCGTACCGTGTAAAGTAGCGGTTAAGATCGGATTTAAAAAAAGGACGAAAGGATTTTAGCGACAAACGATGGATGAAGGAAAGAAATGAAAACCAGCCTTCCTCGGTCTCTGAGGAAGGAACGATAGATTGGATTCCTTGAAATACTTGCGGTTGAACCTGAGATAATTCAATATTACCTGCTTGTTTCAGTAAAGAACGGATATTGTTTTGCATCTGTTTATTGAGCGGACTGGAAGGATAGAGAGAAAGCAGTTTAATCTCAGTATACAGACAGGCCAGTGTATCTCCTTTAGACAGATAGACATTACTCAACATGTATAAAACATGATCCTGTTGGCCGGGTGCGCTGATAGTGTCCAGGTAGCGGTTCAGTTCCTGAATAAGAAAATCGTTATACCGACCGTGTTCATTCTCAAAATATTTTTGTTGTAAAAACGTAAACCATTCCTGATCGCTATTTTGAGCCGTGGACCTTATGGGCAGGAAGTAGAAAAAGGAAACGAGAATCATCCAAAAAAGAATGGTTGAAATTTTCATATGATTCAAATAAATAAGGGTTCAACGAATAAAACTTTTTCATTTTTCACCGAGACGGTACCGGGCAGAGCTTTACGCATACGATGCACGAAACGGACCTCTGTGTAGATAACGGGAATTGTTTTGGAATGTTTCGCTCTGCTGTTGGCAGCGGCAATGCGGGCAGCCTGCTCGATGATGCCTTTAGGCGGATGAAAATCATGGCGCGGCAGACGAATAACCACATGCGAACCGGGTACACCCTGGGCATGAAACCAAAGATCCCACTTATGGGCAAACTCAAAGGTCAATTGTTCGTTATTGGCGCCGTTTTTGCCTATGAAGACATCCCATTCATTGTCGAGGATAATGCGGTTAAAAGAATAGGCGCTGGTCGCGTTTTTCTTGTCCGCAGGCCGGTCTGTTTGTACTAGTTTCATTGCGATTAGTTTCCGATGAAAATTCCGTAATTTATTCAAGGAACGCATCTTCTTTAATTGTTCACCCAGTTGAGTTATGGTATCCAGTGCTTTTTTGAGTGTCTGCTTTCGAATCGTCAGAGCTTCTTGTTTTTCTTCTATATTTTTGTATTTGTTAAAATATTTTTGTGCATTTTCCACGGCACTCTTAGCCGGATTAAGTTTAATGGTAATCTTCCGGGATGGATCGCCAAAAATATTTTCCAGCTCTACTTGCGAAGCACCCCGGGGTACCCGGTTTTGGAAGGTAAGCAGCAAATTTCCTTTTTGTTCGGCTTCCTGCTTGAGGCGCACCAGGTCTTCCAACTGTTGTAATTGTTTCAAAGATTTCTGTAAATACTTCTGCCTGCCTTGCAGAGCGAGTTCACACTGTTTATAGAGAGGTAGGAAGGTAGTGAGGCGCTGTTTTTCTTCTATAAAATATTTCCAGGCCCGATTCAGGCTGTCGAACTGTTTTACTTTTGTTCCCCGCTTCTCTGCTAAATACGAAAGAATTAAGGGTGCAAGATGCAGGGATCCATCTTCACCAAAATAGATGTAACTCTCTTTTGCAAGTAATTCTGCACCCAATTGTCTGAAAATATCAGCCAGCTTCCTGATTTGTGTACGCGAAAGAGTGGCAAGAAGTGCATTTTTATCGATTTGCAGACGATAAACTATCTCATTTGTTAGGGTCCGGTTAATAGCCCCGAACCGACGTTTCAGTAAAAAACAAATTTTTTGGGTCGGTTCTTGGTCTATGATTTGTTGTAAATCATCGAAGTGCACAGTACGGAAATCCATAAGCGAACTGTCTGCATTTCCTATAGTGCCGTTTTGCTCCCGCTTAAAAGTATGAAGCACTTTTCCCGTAGTATCTTTTAAAAAAATGTTGGGCGTTTTACCATAGAAGCGGATATCCAGGTGATAGGTCTTTAAATCGATATCAATTTTTTTGTCCAGGGGCTGAATGTTCACTTTTTGAATGCAGGTCCCTTCTATTTGCTCGAATAAGCGGAATTTCGGCTGTTTTATACCGTGAGCGTTCCGGAGATAAAAATAGGGAAGATTGATGTCAATGGAAATTTTGAGAAAAAGTTCTTCCTCCCGCTTGAGTCTAATGAGCAGTTCATTTCTGTTGACGGAGCAGGATTCCAGTATTTCGCTGCCGATCAGATCGGGTGCAATCTCCTTAAGCTGCTTTTCAAATAGAAAATAATTCCGATACATACAACGTGCTTTTTGCTTTTAAAAAACGATCTCGTTAAATTGATCATCACTGATTAATAAAGAAATTTACAACATTTATATCTGAAATAAAATACCGGGAAAATTTTATGAAAAGCATGACCGGATTTGGTAGCGGAAAAGTTGAGAACGATAAGTACAAAGTCGAGACCGAAATACGCAGTGTGAATAATCGCTATCTGGATATCTCCATACGAATGCCTAAAGAGCTGTCGACTCTGGAGAATACGGTGCGTGAAAGAGTAAAGAAATATGTAATTCGCGGGAAGGTATCTGTCAACATCTCCCCGGAACCTGTGGGTCTGGATGAACAGACCATGATCAATTCAACGCTGGTACGGCAAAAATATCAGGCCCTGCAGAAGGTGAAGGACTTATTACATTTGCATGAAGAAATCTCCCTGCATCATTTGTTGGCTTTTCCCGAAATATTTGTTCCATCCAGTAGGGCTGTTGATTTGCAATCCATTTCCAGGTTAATCGACCAGTCTGTGGATCTGGCGCTGAGCCAGTTCGATCAGATGCGGCAGAATGAAGGGGAAAACTTAAAGCAGGATATGATCGAACGAGCGGAAACAATTCACAACTTGAATAATAAAGTTCGGGAATTGGCGGGGAATCAACCGAAAAGTGAATTTGAGCGTTTGCAGAAACAGGTCGGACAGTTACTCGAAGACCAAAATATAGATCCTGCCCGTTTGGATCAGGAATTGGCTATTATTGCCGACCGTATGGATATTACCGAAGAATGCGTACGAATGGATAGTCATGTGCGGTTATTAAAACAAACTATGAACAACGAGAAGGAAATCGGTAAACGCATTAATTTTATTTTGCAGGAGATGAACCGGGAAGCCACGACCATGAATTCCAAATCTACCAGTATCGAGATTTCCCATATGGTGATTCACATGAAGGAAGAAATCGAAAAATTGAGGGAACAGACGCAGAATATTGAATAGGAAACTTATGAAATTTATTTCCAGTTATATTGCCTTTTCCGCGCCTTCCGGAGCGGGAAAAACCACCATTGTCAAACGGCTGGCCTCAAAATATCCTCAGATGGCCATATCGATTTCCGCTACAACCCGTCCTATGCGTCCCGGTGAGAAAGAGGGCAAGGATTATTTTTTTCTATCGGATCAGGAATTCCGTGAAGCTATTAAGGCTCATGAATTTTTAGAATATGAAGAGGTGCATGGCTATTATTACGGCACCTTGAAAAAGAGTGTTGATTCTTTAATAAAGCAGGGGAAAGTAGTATTATTTGATATTGATGTGAAAGGAGCGCTTTCCGTTAAACATCATTACCCTCAGGCCGTGCTTATCTTTATTAAACCTCCGAGCAGAGCGGAATTAATTCGCCGTTTACAGGCGCGTAGAAGTGAAACGGAAGAGATGATTCAAAAACGGTTGCAACGCTTGCCGTTTGAATATGAACAGGCGAAATATTTCGATTATGTTGTGGTCAATGACCGTTTAAACGACGCGGTTTTATCCATAGAAAATATTATCATTAAAAATCATCATGAAAAAATCGGTTAATATTGCAGATCGGACCAGAAACCGTTTGTTTTTGCTGGCCCCTTTTCTAAGCTATATAGAGAGTAAATCATTTTCGGTGCGTATCCTTTCCGCTTATGATTATGGAGACGCCAAGACTTCGCTGGGCAGCCTGCGCATTGTTCCGGTTTCCAGTTTAAAGGAGCTGGAAGAGGCGCAAGTTCAACTGGTCTCCCACATGAAGGAATTGCAAAATGTAGATAAATCGAAACTCTATTATCCGGTGATTCCTTTTGAGAGTGCGCCCCAATATGAAGAAATACAGCAGGAATACCCACTCAATTTAGTACCTCTCGCTAGGAATCAAACCGTATTCAAATTTTTCACGGGAGATTTGATTGCAGCACAGGATTTGTTCTCATATCGGTTCGAAACGGAGCACGATCTAAAAGGCGCAACGATCCTGATCAGTGCCGGACCCACGGCTGAGGACCTGGATCCGGTTCGCTTTTTAACGAATCGTTCTTCGGGGAAAATGGGCATTGCCCTGGCCCGGGCGGCCTTTACCCGCGGGGCGAATGTAATTTGTGTGGCCGGACCCGTATCCATTTCTCTTCCGGCTCATCTAACGATCCTAAAGGTCCGATCCGCAGAAGAAATGCTGCTAACCGTATCGGACCTTTTCGATTCGAGTCACGTCTACATCGGAGCCGCAGCCGTGGCGGATTTTACTCCCTCCGTAAAAGCTAAAGAAAAAATTAAAAAAGGGATGGATGATTTGAACCTGCCTCTATCACGGACCGCAGATATTTTAAAAGAATTGCAAAAAAAACGACTGCACCAGATTATGGTCGGATTTTCCGTGGAAACAAACAATGAAATTAATAATTCGCAACGTAAGTTAAAGAGTAAGGGACTGGATATGATTGTGGTCAATAATCCGAAAGTAGAAGGAGCCGCCTTTTCCGGTGACACGAATCAGGTAACCCTTTTATACAGGGACGGTAAGCAAGTTGCTTTACCCATGATGACCAAAATGGAATTAAGTCATCATATTTTAAATGAACTAAGCCCCTTATTAAAAAGACAATTGAAGTGATGAAAGAACTTATTGAAGATATAGAACATTATTTGAGGTTTTATCAGCGCAGCTATTCTGCTCAGCTTCGTCTTAACGGTGTTTTACGGGAAATCGTCTGGCCCGAAGAAGGACAGAAAATAACAAAAAATACCGGTGTGCCCGTTGTAAAATCTTTTAATAAGATTTTACCTCAACGCAGTGCGGAACTGGAATCTTATTATCAGGAAATTAAAAATTGTACCAAATGTGCCTTACATACCGGCCGTAAAAATTTTGTTTTCGGCTATGGTAATCCGAACGCCGATCTATTATTCGTCGGAGAAGCACCGGGAAGGGAAGAAGATGAACAGGGCATGCCTTTTGTCGGCCCGGCCGGTCGTTTATTGGACCGGATGCTTTCCGCAATCGGTCTTAAAAGAGAAGACGTCTATATCGCTAATATACTCAAATGTCGTCCACCCAATAACCGGGATCCTCTGCCCGACGAAGTGGCCCAGTGCGAACCCTATTTACAAAGACAAATAGAATTGATTCAACCTAAGATTATTGTCGCTTTGGGTCGAATTGCCGGCCAATCCTTACTAAAAACAAGCGATTCTTTAAGCAAACTGAGGCAATCGGTACAGATGTATCAAAATATCCCCCTGCTTATCACCTATCATCCGGCAGCACTACTTCGAAACCCTCGCTGGAAAGAACAAAGCTGGCAAGACCTGAAAAAATTAAAAAATATGTTAAAAAGCGTATAATCCCATGCGAAATGCTTGACGTTGTGCCTAAATTTACTTATTCTTTTAATATTAATAAATTAAATACAGATTCAATCCTTCCGGCCTGCGGATATGACAATCCGCAAAGGGGATTGAATTGTACACGATCGTCTATCGCCTTTATCAGGATGGATATTTTGGTATTGGCGTTTTTATCTTTAGGAGAAGCATCTTGGCCAAAGAGAAAAAAGATAAAGCACAGGTTCAGAAGCAGCCGGAACAGGTGCCGGGGGCACAAGTATCCAGGGCACAGATATCTGAAGCCCCACTAAAGGTTCCGCCTCAGGCCCTTGATGTGGAGCAGGCCGTCCTGGGTTCAATCCTTTTAGACAGAGATGCGTTGACCAAAGCGATGGAAGCCATAGATGAGACCTATTTCTATAAAACAGCGCATCGTCAGATTTTTGCGGCGATGACCGAGCTATTTGAAAAGGATTCCGAAATCGATTTGTTGACCATTACGGATGCTCTAAAAAAACGGGGCGTATTTGACCAGATCGGCGGAGCCTACTATTTGGCGGAAATATCGAATAGTACGCCTTCTTCATCGAATATTGATCAGCATCTGAATATTATTAAAGAAAAAGCACTGACCCGCATGCTGATTAAACATTGCGACACCATTATGGGGCGGGCTTTTGAAGAGACGGAAGAAATCGACGAATTACTGGATTTTGCCGAGAGTAAAATCTTTGAAATTTCGGAACGCAGGCTACAAAAGGGCTATGAACCGATCAATCCCATTTTACATAAAACATTCGAACGTATTGATGAACTTTACCATTCAAGTCGTTCCGGAGTTACCGGAGTGGCCTCAGGTTATAAAAAGTTGGATGAACTAACGGCCGGTTTACAACCTTCCGACCTGCTTATTTTAGCGGGCAGACCGAGTATGGGTAAGACGGCCTTTGCCCTGAATATTGCCAGAAATGCGGCCATTGACTACGGAATTCCCGTTGGATTCTTTAGTCTGGAAATGTCGGCGGATGCTTTGGTTATGCGTCTTCTTTGTACGGAAGCCAAGGTCAACCAAATGTCCGTACGTACCGGAAAACTGACCAGAGACGAGATGGATCGTCTAACGCAGCATGTGGCTAAATTGATGGATGCTCCCGTTTATATTGACGATTCACCCTCCATGAATGTACTGGAACTCAGGGCAAAAGCCCGCCGTTTAAAAGCTGATAAAGGAATAAAACTGTTAATAATTGACTATTTGCAATTGATGGAAGGACATAAAGGGGAGAACCGACAACAGGAAATTACTCATATCAGCCGGGCTCTAAAAGGCATAGCCAAAGAGCTAAGCATTCCGGTACTGGCTCTTTCCCAGCTTTCGCGTGCCGTGGAACAGAGGGATAAGTCGCGCAAACCACAGCTATCGGATTTGCGCGAATCGGGTGCCATAGAGCAGGATGCGGATGTGGTCATGTTTGTGTACCGTCCGGAATACTATGGGATTATGGAATTTGAAGATACCGGGCAATCGACCCATAATATGTGTGAAATTATCATCGGAAAACAGCGAAATGGCCCGACAGGTACGGTGCGCCTGACCTTTCTGAAAGAATTTGGTAAATTCGGGGATCCGGATTTGTTCCATGAGACGGCTGTGCTCTCCCCGGCGGAGTTTTAAAGAGTTAAGCGATTTTACGGCTCATTCCTTTTTTTAAATTCAGCTTAGAAAAAATGTTCTGCAGGAATGAGCATTATTAAAAAATCAAACATGAAAATAGAGCATTTCGAGACAATGGTCCATCATAAAATAAGTTAAAAACTATGTTAAATCCCAAAGATGCAACTCTTATTCAAAAGATGCATAAACGATTCGACGTTCGTTTTCAGCATCTTATGGAAGAAATGCATACATATATTCCTGCTTTGGATGAAGAAAAGCTTACTAAAGCGTACGAGCTCGGTATTGAGGCTCATTTAAAGCAGAAGCGCCATTCCGGTCTACCGTACTTCGACCATTGTCTGCATGTGGCCGAAATTCTGGTTGAATTGCATATGGATGTACCGACCATCATTGCCGGTTTACTGCATGATACGGTTGAAGATACGGATGTGACCCTGGATCATATTCGGGAAGAATTCGGCGACACGGTTGCCTTGCTGATCGATGGGGTAACCAAAATCAGCAGCCTCAAATTAAAGAGTCAGGAGGCGCGCCAAGCCGAAACCTTTCGAAAGATGCTGCTGTCCATGGCCCAGGATATACGTGTTATTATTATTAAATTTGCAGACAGATTGCATAATATGCGGACATTGGAATATGTTCCGGAAAAGAAACGGCCGCGTATTGCGACAGAAACCCGGGATGTGTATGCACCTCTGGCCCATCGTCTCGGTATTGCCCGTATTAAAACCGAGTTGGAAGACCTGTCTTTAAAGCATTTGGATAATTCTTCCTACAAAGGGTTGGTCAAGAAGATTCAAACCACCAAGGAAAATCGCCAGCAATATATCAGGCGCGTTATCGAACCCATTAGCAATGAATTAAAAGACCATGGTATTATTGCTGAAATTTACGGAAGACCTAAATCCTTTTTTAGTATTTATAACAAGATGGAACTACGTAAAAGGCCTTTCGAAGAAATTTACGACTTGTTGGCCATCCGGGTCATAGTGGATAAGATTGAAGAGTGTTACTATGTGTTAGGTCTGGTACATAGCCTGTATATGCCCGTTTATGACCGGTTTAAGGATTATATCGCCATGCCCAAGGTTAATGGGTATCAATCGCTTCATACCACTGTGGTCGGTCCTGAGGGACGTATGGTAGAAATTCAGATTCGCACCAAGGCCATGCATCAGATGGCGGAAGATGGCATTGCCGCCCATTGGAAATATAAAGAGGGGGGGTCCCATGACTCCCAATTCGAACATCATATTCATTGGGTCAAGGAATTACTGGACAGACAAATGCAGGAGAAAGACCCCGGCGATTTCATGGAACAATTAAAGATCGATCTTTTTCAGGATGAAGTCTTTGTGTTCAGCCCGAGAGGGGATCTTTTTAAATTACCGCGTGGTTCCACTCCGATAGATTTTGCTTATGCCATCCATACCAATGTGGGGAACCAATGTATTGCCGCCAAGGTAAATGGCAGGATTGTTGCCTTACGTACGGCTTTGAAAAGCGGGCAGCAAGTTGAAATTATTACCTCTCAAAATCAGAAACCCAGCCAGGACTGGTTATCCTATGTAAAGACAAGTAAAGCGCGTCACTGGATCAAAAAGATATTGAGAGATGAGCAGAAATTGCAGACGCTGCAGATCGGCGATGAAATTCTGACTAAATTTCTGAAAAAATATAAACTGACGAGTGAGAGTCCGGAAGTTCAGGAGGTGCTTCCTAAAATCGGCTTCCAGAATCTGGAAAGTTTAAAAATCGCCATAGGTCGCGGGGAGTTTGTTGTCGATACCCTGATTAAAAAAATTTTTCCGGATGAGCAAGAAAAAAATATCCCAAAAGATAACTTTTTCGTCAAATTCTTAAAACGGGCCCGAAGTGATACCGGAATCCGGGTGCAAGGTATGGATAATATGCTAATCCATTTCGCCCAATGTTGTCAACCGGTTCCGGGAGACCGGATCATCGGCTATATCACCCGCGGAAAAGGGGTTACCATTCATCGTACGGATTGTAAGAATATGATTAAGCTTTATGAGGATAAAGAACGTATTGTCGATGTGGAGTGGGATATCGATCACAATCAGAAATTTCAGGTTCATCTTTCTATTTTGGGAGAGGATCGGCGCAATCTTTTAAAGGATATCACGCTCATGATATCCAAGCAGGAAATTAATATTATTAATGTCTATTTTCACGTGGAAGATATGTATGCGCATGGATCGGTAGATATTGAAGTTAAGGATTTGCAGCACCTGACCAAAATAATCAATGATATCAGAAAAGTGCCCGGTGTTTTTGCCGTTGAAAGAGTGGAAGATACCGACAAGTTAGCGAAGTCTGAAAAGGCCTCTTGATCATGGCCTTTTTATGAAGTAGGTTTATACTTATTTTGAATCAAGATGAAGGAGATATAGAGTGGAATATGTCTATCTTACCGAACAAGGATTGGATCAGCTTAAATCCGAACTTCATGAGCTTAAATTTGTGAAGCGACCCAAAATTTCCCAAAAAGTCGCTACTGCCCGGGAACACGGCGATTTGAAGGAAAATGCGGAATATCATGCGGCCCGGGAAGAACTTTCCCTGGTGGAAACGAAAATTCAACAATTACAAGACCGTTTGGCCAGAGCCAGAATTATCTCTCCGGACGATATCGATACGGATGATGTCTCTATTCTCAATACGGTGAAGGTAATGGACCTGAAAAGAAATAAAGAATATTCCTATACACTGGTCTCGGCTGAAGAGGCGGATTTTAAACAGAATAAGATATCTATAACCTCGCCGGTGGGCAAGGGACTTCTGGGAAAAAAGGTAGGTGAGATTGCCGAAATACAGGTACCGGCAGGTATGCTGCGTTATAAAATAATTTCCATTGAATAGACGCGGATTTCGGAATCATTTGGTTTCATCCGAGAAAACGGTAAATAGACAGAAACGGGTTCGATGAAACTTATGGGGGCTGACTACGTCCAAAAGAACAGAAGAGAAAATGTTGTACAGGTTTTGTATAAGATGATGAAATACAATCAATTTAATTGGAGGAAACATGGCGGCTGACGATTTTTATGAAAATCCGGAAGAAAAGCCCAAAAAATTATATCGTTCCCGGCATGACCGGATGCTTACCGGGGTGTGCGGGGGATTCGCCGAATATTTTTCCGTAGATCCGCTTATCATCCGTTTGGTATGGATTCTGATCTCTTTGTTTTACGGTGCCGGCATTATACTCTATATCTTTGCCGCGATTATTATGCCTGAAAATCCTGAGCATGTGGTGGAAGTGAAAGGGGAAAAGCCTAAAAAGTCCAATGATAGCACGCTTTTCTGGGGCGGCCTTTTTATTTTAATCGGCATATTACTGCTTTTCAGACAGATGGGTTTCTTCCATAATTTTCATTTCTGGCATATCCCCTGGCAAATTATCTGGGCGGTCTTTTTGATATTAATCGGAGGATTCCTGCTCTATAATAGTAATCAGGAAGATAAGGCGGAAAAGGACACTATTCCGGAAGGTTCCGAAGAAAATAAACCCCGTCAGGTCTATCGTTCCCGTGATAATAAGATGATCGCCGGTGTATGTGCCGGGCTGGCCGAATATTTTAATATTGATGTAACCATTGTACGTCTGGCCTATGTTCTGCTTACTCTGGCTTCCATAGGCATTGGTATTATTGCCTATTTTGTGATGGTTCTGGTTTTCCCGGAAAAGCCGACTTTGG
>JALSTK010000110.1 GCA_026983775.1 Calditrichia bacterium | reverse complement strand
GACGAAACGTATTCTTATTACCGGTGTCAGCGGTTTCATTGGTCAGTATGTATTACGTGAAAAGCCTGCGGGGGTACAAATTGTGGGTGCCATCCGCAATGCGGAGCGGTGGATTTCTTCTCCTTTCTATGAAACCATTCCCTTAATTTCTCTGGACTTAGCCGAGCATGTTGCTGCTCAGCTAAAATATCAGCATTTTGATGTGGTAATCCATGCCGCGGCCATGGCCGGATTAGGAGCCTGTCAGGCCGATGCCCAGACGGCCGAGCGGGTAAATGCTCTGGCCACAGCCGAATTGGCCCGATGGTGCGCGGCACACAATTGCCGGATGATCTACCTTTCTACGGACATTGTCTTTGCCGGGGATCGGGCTCCCTATTCTGAAAAAGATACGCCCCGCCCGATCAATGTATACGGACAAAGTAAATGGCATGGCGAGCAGGCCGTACAGGCGGAACTGCGGGATTATGTCATCGCACGTATCGCGCTTTCTCTCGGCCGGGGGTTGGGGCTAAGCCGAAATTTTTTGGATTGGATATTGGAACGATTGAAAAACGGCCGGAGCATACCGCTGTTTTCGGATGAAATACGTACCCCCACGGCTGTATTTGCTCTCAGCCGTCGTATCTGGCAAATCGCTCTGAGTTCTGCCACAGGCATCTTTCATCTGAGCGGCAATCAGCGGATGGATCGATTGAGCCTGGGTCGGCTCATCTGCCGTAAAACCGGAATAAATGAACAATTGCTGGAACCGATTTCCATAAAAGATATAACCGGTTATCCCCGGCCGATGGACGTTTCCTTAAAATCAACGCGTCGTCTCAATGGGCGTTCATTGCAATTACAGGGGATTGCTTCCTATATGGACGCTTTATTAAAGAAAAATTGAAAGCAGGATTCTGATTGAATAAAAGTCGAGTAAACCGTACTTCGTCTGCCCGGGCTCTGGCCTTCGCAATATTACTTCAATTTGAGCAAACCAGGCCCCGGCTTGATGACCTCCTGGAAGAGGTCTGGCGCAAGGCTGATCTATCCGAACAGGATCGCAGATTGCTACGCAACCTCAGTTCCGGGCCGATTCGTCATCTGCTTTATCTGGACTGGATCATGGCCCGTTTATACAAAGGTCGCTTTAAGAAGCTGCTCGTCAAGACCAAAATCATTCTGCGGCTGGCTTTGTATGAGCTCATCTTCATGCCGGGTATTCCGCCCCGGGCCACTCTCTTTGAATACGGGGAACTTTCCAAACGGCTGGTCGGTGGCAGAGCGCAGCCTTTGGTTAACGGTATTTTACGCCAGTTTTTGCGCAGCAAAGAGGCCTTGCAGCCGCAGGATTTAATAAAGAATGATGAAGAAAGGATCAGCATCAGCTATTCTTTCCCGCTATGGTTGGTGAAGCGCTGGGTAAAATTCTGGGGAGTAGAGTCAACCGAAGCCCTATGCCGGAGTTTGAATGAGCCGCCTTTGTTTGATCTTCGAATCATCCGTTCCAGGATCAATGGGAAACGATTTAAAGAATTATTAGAGGAAAACAACATTTCCTTCCGGCCCTCTCCCTATTTTGAGGATGTGGTTACCGTTAACGATATCCAGGCCATTCGCCGGGCCGGTTTGTTCGAAAAAGGGTATTGTCTGGTGCAGGACGAAAGTGCCCATATACCGGTCGATATTTTGTCTGTCGGTAAGGAAGACCTGGTACTGGATGTCTGTGCTGCGCCGGGTGGAAAGTTTACTCAGATTCTGGAACAGGGCAAGTCTGCTCTGAGTATCGCTTTGGATATTGATCTCAGGCGTTTACAAAAGGTTAAGCAAAATGTTCGGCGTTTGAAGCTGCAAAAGGCTGCTTTCGTTTGTGCCGATGCCCGTTATTTACCCTTCAGGGAAAAGGTATTCGATAAAATCTTACTCGATGCACCCTGTTCGGGGTTGGGAACCATTCGCAAACATCCGGATATCAAGTGGCGCCGGGATCTGGCCCAGCTGGTGGAATTCAGTAAGCTTCAGCAGGACCTTTTAACTCAGGCGTTTCGCTTGTTGAAAGAGAAGGGGTTTTTGGCTTACAGCACCTGTACCATGGACTATCTGGAAAATGAAAATGTAACCGAAAATTTCCGCCGCCGGTTTGGTGAGAAGGTTGAAGCCGTACCTATTCAACAGAAGGCTGCCTTCAATGTTTCAGGAAATCGTTTACGAACCTTCCCTCACCTTCATCACACAGACGGCAGCTTCGTAGAGCTCTTTCAAAAAAAAATAGCAGGACTTGATAAGCGGTAAAGAATTCCTTACATTTATCGGTCATAATAAAAATGAGACGGAATTGTAAAAAGTTATGCTGGAAGATCTGACCCAACGCCTGGAATCCACATTTCGGAAGCTGCGCGGCTATGGAAAACTCAGTGAGAAAAACATCGAGGATTCCATGCGTGAAATTCGTCGCGCCCTGTTAGAAGCGGATGTGAATTATACAGTGGTGAAAGATTTTGTGGCCACGGTTCAGGAAAAAGCGCTCGGTCAGGAGGTATTGCAAAGTGTAACACCGGGCCAAATGGTGGTTAAGATTGTCCATGACGAATTGGTTCGTCTTTTGGGCAGTTCGGCCATGCAGATTCGTACGGCGGGCATTCCGCCCACCATCGTTATGCTGGCCGGTTTACAGGGTTCCGGCAAGACGACCTTTGCCGCCAAGTTGGCTAATTTTTTAAGGAAGCGCGGCCAAAAGCCGATGTTGGTTGCCGCAGATGTCTATCGCCCGGCGGCTATTGAGCAGTTAAAAGTCCTGGGCCGTAGTCTGAATATTCCGGTCTATGATGAAGGTCTGTCCGATCCTGTGAAGATTGCATTTAACGCCGTCAGCGTAGCCCGACAGCAATTCTGTGATACGATTATCTTAGATACAGCCGGTCGTTTGCATATCGATCAGGCCATGATGGACGAACTGGTGAAAATTAAGAACCGGATACGTCCCCATGAAATTCTGTTTGTAGCCGACGGTATGACCGGACAGGATGCGGTCAATACGGCCAAAGAGTTTGTCCAACGTTTAAATTTCGACGGCGTTGTGCTCACCAAGATGGATGGTGATGCGCGGGGTGGGGCGGCTCTCTCGATCCGGGCCGTAACCGGTAAACCCATCAAGTTCATGGGTATCGGTGAAAAACTGGATGAGGTGGAACAGTTCTATCCCGATCGTATGGCTTCCCGTATCCTTGGTATGGGTGATGTGGTTACTCTGGTGGAAAAAGCTCAGGCCACCATCGATGAAGAAAAGGCTAAAAAATTAGAACAGAAGCTGCGCAAAGCGGAATTCGATTTGGAAGATTTCCGCGATCAGTTGCAGCAGATTAAAAAAATGGGTTCTTTGGAATCGTTGCTGAAAATGATTCCCGGTGTGAGTCGCCAGTTAAAAGGGGTTACTGTAGATGACGGTCAGCTTATTCGGGTGGAAGCCATCATCAATTCAATGACCACCGAAGAGCGACATAATCCGAAAATATTGAACGGCAGCCGACGCAAGCGCATTGCCAGCGGAAGCGGTACCCGCGTTCAGGATGTCAATCAGTTGATGAATCAATTCCAGCAAATGCGAAAAATGATGAAACAAATGAAGGGTAAATCGTTTAAAGGTATGGGAATGCCTTTCGGATTGGCCTGAAATCGTTAAAATTTTATGGAGGTTCAGAGTTGGTTAAGTTGAGATTGCGCAGAATGGGCAGAAAGAAACGCCCTTATTATCGGATTGTGGCAGCAGACAGCCGGGCTCCCCGTGACGGTCGTTTTATCGAAGCGATAGGAACATATAATCCCCTTACCAATCCGGATACAGTGGATTTACAGGAAGACCGGATTCTATACTGGCTTAAAAACGGTGCTCAGCCCACCCGAACGGTGCGTAGCATTTTAAGCCGTAAAGGAGTATGGTTGAAATGGGATTTAATGCGTCAGGGAGCGGACGAAACCAGGATCGCTGAAGAAGTTGCCAAATGGGAAGTTCTGCAACTGGAACGGGCGAAACGCCGGGAAGCGGCAGAAGCTCAGGCCAGGAAGAAAAAAGAAAAGGAAGAAAAAGCCAGAGCCGAAGCGGCTGTACCCGCCCAGGAGGAAACGAAAGTAGTTGAAGAATCTCCTGCTGCAACT
Source organism: Calditrichia bacterium (assembly GCA_026983775.1). Lineage (GTDB taxonomy): Bacteria > Calditrichota > Calditrichia > Calditrichales > Calditrichaceae > JALSTK01. The sequence goes on along the minus strand of JALSTK010000110.1, from coordinate 46,929 downwards.
GAAACGGGTGAAGAAAAATCACAGGTTGAAGCCGAACCGGCCAAAGAAGAACCAGCTGCTGAAGCTGCTAAAGAAGAGACCGAGGAACAACCTCAGGAAGAGATGCAAGCAGAAGATAGCCGGGAGTAAGGGTGTAGGAATGGGTCAGACCCGATTCCACTATGAGTGTGCAAGTGAGTTCATACTAAACGGAGGTGTATCGTGAACATGAAGGAATTTGTCGAATTTATCGCCAAGCATTTGGTTGACAAGCCGGATGAAGTTGAGGTTAAGGAAGTGGAAGGAGAGCGGGTTACGGTCTATGAATTGCGTGTCGGCGATGGCGATCTCGGAAAGGTTATCGGAAAACGCGGACAGACCGCGAAATCAATTCGCACACTTTTGGCAGCCGCTTCTGCGAAAGCAGGTAAGCGTGCTGTGCTTGAAATTCTTGAATAGAGCATGTATGCTGTCGGTAAGGTTCTAAAGCCCAGGGGACTAAAAGGGGAAGTAAAGGTTGAAATCATTACTTCATTCCCCGCGCATTTTGAATCCTTGCATACGGTTTATTTTCAGAATAATAAGGGCTGGCATCCGCTTACGGTCAGCAAAGTAAGTTTTAAAAAGAATGCCGTGTATCTGATTTTCAAAGAGGTTGCTTCTCTTGAAGAGGCAGAAAAATTACGCGGTTCTTATTTGTATATTCCAAAAGACGATCTGATCGAATTGGAGGAAGATGAGTTTTATGTCCATGATTTGATCGGAATGCGGGTGGTAGATGAAGCGGGCCACGATTTGGGTGAAATTGTAAATGTGGAAAGCTATGCCGGTAATGATGTCTATGTAATAGAGAATTTGCATGGCCGACAACAGTTGATACCCGCAATTAAGGATGTGGTACTTAAAGTGGATCGTCGATTAAAACGAATGACCATCCATGTCATCGATGGTCTGTTGGATTAAAGATCTTTGATATGCGAATCGATATAATTAGCGGCTTCCCGGCCATGGTCGAAGAACCCCTGAAGCAAAGCATTATCCGTCAGGGTCGGCAAAAGGGATTGGTGGATATTTATGTGCATGACCTGCGTGATTTTACGCAGGATAAGCACCGTACGATTGATGACTATCCTTACGGCGGTGGTCCCGGTATGGTTTTGAAGCTGGAGCCGATTGTCGGTGCTCTGCGCCGTATCTTCGGTGAGATGCCGGAGGAAAAGGCAAGGATCCTGCTCACTTCACCCCGCGGCCGGACCCTGGATCAAGCTGAGGTTACCAGGCTAAGCCTGCAGGATCACTTGATTCTCATCTGTGGCCATTACAAGGGTGTGGACGAGCGCGTCCATGAATTTTATAAGGTTGAAGAAATATCCATCGGCGATTATATTCTAAGCGCCGGCGAGGTGGCCGCCCTGGTAATTACCGATGCGGTGGTTCGCCTTTTGCCCGGAGTTATCAAAGATATCGATTCGGCCTGGAGTGATTCTTTCGCAGATGATCTATTGGACGCACCTTATTATACGCGGCCGGAAGAATTTGAGGGGAAAGGGGTACCTAAGGTGTTGATCTCCGGCAATCATAGAAAAATTGCGGAATGGCGACAGCAGCAGCGTATAAAAATAACACGGGAACGACGCCCGGATTTGTTCAAAAAATATAACGAAACATAAAATAAAACAGTGAGTGATCGAAATGGATGTATTACATGCAGTGACAGCTAATCAGTTACGAACTGATATTCCTGAATTTCGTCCCGGTGACACGGTTGCGGTTCATGTTCGTGTTGTGGAAGGTGAAAAGGAACGTATTCAGATTTTTCAGGGTGTTTGTATTAAACGAAGCGGTGGCGCCATTAATGAGACTTTCACCGTTCGCAAGATATCCAACGGAGTGGGTGTGGAACGTATTTTTCCTTTGCATTCACCGCGCCTGGCCAAAATCGAAGTAAAACGACTTGGAAAGGTACGGCGGGCCAAGCTCTATTATCTGAGAGAGTTACGCGGGAAAGCTGCCCGTATCAAGGAACGCGTTTAGAATTTATAAACCGCCGCTATCTTTCGGCGGTTTTTTTATTTAAATGCGTTCGTTTTATATTTCATTGCGTTGAATAAAAAAATTTTCGAATTTCCGGTTCGGGAGATTCTTTGTTTATGAAAAAAATAATCACTTTATTGTTTCTACCATCTTTGTTATCTTTTTTTATTCTTAAATGTGCCATGCAAAAAGCTCCCGGTGGCGGGCCGGTCGATCGAACCCCTCCTACCGTTTCCTCGGTTTTTCCACAGGCCGATTCTCTGCATATTCCGATCACTCTACGTCAAATTCGCATCCGTTTTTCGGAACGTATGAAACGCAGCTCACTGGTCGATAATATTTTTATCTCTCCACCGGTTGCATATAAAGTAGAGTGGAAAGGATGGGATAAACTCTTTCTATATCTGAATGATTCATTGCGTACCGATCAAACCTATGTGATTTCCATTGCTTCCGGAGCAGCCGATCTGCATAATAATTTTATGAAACAGAGCTATCAGTTTGCATTTTCTACCGGAAACCAGATCGATCAGGGTTCCATTGCCGGCAAGGTATATGATCTGAAACGTAACCAGATTGTTACGATCTTCGCCTATGATCTCAGTGAAAATAAAAGCTTTAATCCGGCGCAGGAAGAACCGCTTTATGTTTCCAAATCAGGGAAAGACGGATCGTTTGAATTAAATTATCTGAAGGACGGTCTTTTCAGGGTTCTTGCGGTTGGGGATCAGAATCATAATCTGCTTCTGGACGAAGCTTACGAGCAAGTGGGATTCCCCTATCGTGATGTTTTGCTGAAGGGAACGGCAAATCATTTTCACAATTTAAATTTCCGTATGACGCGTCTGGATTCGATAGCTCCCCGTTTCACCGGTCTGCGTCCTCTTCTCAACACATGGCTGGACCTGCGTTTCAGTGAAGCGGTGGTTGCGGATAGTTTAAACTTCTCCTTAGTCGATAGCGCTTCCGGTCAGCCGCATATAATTCTCGGTAAGTCCGCCGATCGTCAAGATCATAATGTGCTCAATGTTTTTACACAACCGCTGGATTCCGGCCGGGTTTATCGGTTCCGCTTAAGCGGAATTCGGGACTCCAGTGGAAATGTAAGGGATACTGTAATTACGGATTATTTTTTAGGAGTAAATAAAAGGGATACCAGTCGATTTAAAATTCTTGCCTGGACTCCTAAAGATAGCAGCCGTAATGTTTCACCGCGGCGTTCTATTTATCTGGAAGTGAATCATCCGCTGTTCGGGAAAAGTCTGCAGAAAGCTTTCCTTCTGCAACGCAAAGATGGCACACTCTGGCCCGGGCGATGGCAGTGGAAAAGCTTATTTCAGGTTCGATTTGTCCCGGATCAAATTTTTACGCCGGATTCCTCGTATGAAATGACGATTCCGCTAAATGAAGTTACCGATCTGTGGTCGGCAGCCATGCCCGATTCCCTGGCCAGCCACTATTTCAGCATCGTTTCGGCCAGAACGCTCGGTGAAATATCCGGAACCGTCGTACCATCGCTGCAAAAGGATCAGCGTCTGGTTCTTACTTTGCATTCCTTGCGATCCAGCCGAAACAACTATCGTTTCATATTAAACGGTACATCCGCCTTTTATTTTTCCTGTCTGCCGGAAGGGGAATATCTACTGAGTGCTTATCTGGACCTGGATAAAAATGAACGATATAGTAAGGGGGGGCTGCATCCTTTTGTTTATTCGGAACCTTTTTTGTTCTCAGCGGATACGATTAAGGTCCGCAAGCGCTGGGAAAAGAGCGGTTTGAAATTTTATTTTCCTCAATTGAAAGATAGCTTATGAGTCTTTTGCTGCCCTTTCAGAAAATCGAAGCAACCGGTAATGATTTCATTATTGTAAGTGAAACCCATCTGCCGGAAGATTATATAAGGGCGGAACGAATCCGCTCCTGGTGTAAAGATCGTACCGGGATCGGTGCCGACGGGTTTATCTATTTCAGAGAAGTGGAAAATGGATTTTACATGCGTTATTTTAACCGGGACGGCTCCGTGGGTTCCATGTGCGGCAACGGTTTGCGGGCGGCCACCTTGTTCGCAGTACATGAAAATAAGCTTCCTTTGGGAACACCGTTTATCATTCGGGCCGATGACGGAGCCCATGAAGTACAATTACTATCGAATACTATCGGCAAAGTACAACTGCATATGCACGGTGACCCCCGGAATATTCCGGCCGGGGAGTTAGGGCTGAATTCTTCTCTGAAAGTGCTCGGCTTTCTGAATACCGGTGTTCCTCATCTGGTGATAGAGGTCAAAAAGAATTTGAATGATGTGGATGTGTTTTCTATTGGCCGCCGCCTGCGGTATCATCCGCGCTTTCAGCCTGAAGGAACGAACGTAAACTTTATCCAGCCTGTGTCGGACGATAAGCTGCGTATTCGAACCTATGAACGGGGAGTGGAACGGGAAACGCTTTCCTGCGGTACGGGAATAACGGCCAGTGCTCTAATTTGGGCTAAACAATGGGCCGAACAACCGGAGAAGATAGAGGTTTCTGCAAGGGGCGGAGAATTGACCATCACCCGCGAAAGTGATAAAATCTATTTGACAGGTGCCGTACGAAAAGTTTTTAGCGGAAAGATTTTAGTAGGAATAGATAAAAATATTTCTGATTTGTGATCAGGATTGCAGAATTGGAATGTTTTATTTTGTATGATTCTTTATCTTTGCAATAGTTCAATCCCGTTCATCGAATCGGTAGTGAAATAGAAAGGTGTAGATAAATATGTATATAGTCTTAATGGCAGGCGGTGTGGGAAGCCGGTTCTGGCCCCATAGCCGGACCATGAATCCAAAACAGATGCTACGATTATTCGATGATCGTTCTATGCTGCAAAAAACTTATGATCGTATTAAACCGCTCACTTCTCCGGAAAAAGTTTTGATTATTACCAATATGGAGTTAAAAGAAGCCATTGCCGAACAGCTGCCGGAGATTCCTTTGGAAAACATTGTAGGTGAACCCTTCGGCCGTAATACGGCGCCTTGCGTTGGTCTGGCCGGGGCCATTATTCAGAAACGTGAATCACAGGATCAGGTAATGGCTGTATTACCGGCCGATCATTTGATTCAGAATGAAGAAAATTTTCGCAGTACCTTACAGATTGCAGCCGATTATGCCAAAATTCATAACTGTTTGATCACGGTTGGCATCAAACCGACTTACCCGGAAACGGGTTACGGCTATATTCAGCGCGGTCCGAAGATATCCGGTGAACGTGGTAAAACGATCTATAAGGTAAAAACATTTGCCGAAAAGCCCAATCCGGATACGGCGAAACGTTTTTTGAAAAGCGGTGATTTTTTATGGAACAGCGGTATGTTTATCTGGTCTACCAAACTGATTATGGATCAGTTTGCCGAATTTGAACCGGAACTCTCCCATGGATTTGAACAGATTCGGAATGCGGTGGATACGGCTTCTATGGACGAGGTTATTTCCGATGTGTACTCAAAATTCCGATCCATATCGATCGATTATGCGATTATGGAAGTGGCCGGAAATGTATGCATTATGGAAGCCGATTTTGCCTGGAATGATGTGGGCTCCTGGGAAGCGGCCTACCATATCTCGGAAAAAGATGAGCATGGCAATGCTATTCTTGCCGATGATCACTGTATCCTGGAATCGGAAAATAACTATATCTCCATTAAGGATAAACTGGTAGCCATGGTGGGTGTCAATAACCTGGTGGTTGTGGAAACAGACGATGCCATTCTGATTTGCGACAAAAGTAAATCCCAGAATGTTAAGGATATTGTAGATAATTTAAAACGTAAAAAAAAGTATCAGTACTTATAAACAGTCATTTTCATGGATCATGAAGAAATTCTAAGCGGATTGATCGACTTATTGGACAAATTGTCGATTCAGGTTCGCTATAATCGGGGCAATTTTCGGGGCGGCCTGGTGCGATACAAGGATCAGGACTATTTTTATATCAATCGTAAAGCGGATACGGAAACCAAAATCAGCACTATTCTTGCTGATTTCCCGTTACTGAAGGTGCCGCCGGAAATAATCCCGTCGGAGTTGAAGGATTATATCTTCGGAAAAGAAGGAGAAGAAGCGAACAACGATCCAGACGCACCCTTTATTCAAACAGGATAAAGAGTTATTAGTATAAAAAATTATCGGTGATAGGCTCTTTTTATAGCTTTGACAGCAGGAAAGGTTGTATGTAAAGTATCAGAAACCATGAAGGAGACAAAATTGGACTTTGAAGGAAGAGCGGCTCCCAGGCTGGAATCGGAGAACTTGCTGGCCTTCCGAATTTTGGACAAGGATGATAAAATTATCCAGGAAGGAATGGTTAAAACCCTTGATATCAGCCGAACGGGAATTGCCATCGAAAGTAAACAGCCCATGGAAATCGGGGCGAAAATTATCCTTACCATTGGTATGGGTGATGAGATTGTCCGTACAACCGGGACGATCCAAAACCAGAAGAAAATTGCCGATCAAATCTTCCATATCGGAATCGCATTTGATTTTTTGACGGATGAAGATTTAAATAAAATCGGAATGGTTTATCCCTCGATTCTGAAATAGCCGATTCGAATATAAAAATCTGTTTGTGACTAAATATAATTTGTATTATATTTAATCAGATTTCAGTCTCTTGAGCGGATTTCCGAATCTGACGATACAATACTGAAAAACAGCGACCTCAACTTCCGAGCAGATAGATTATTATCGAAACATGAATGGATTATCGGTTTATCTTTACTCATGAGTAGGTTGGATAAAATGTAAAGGAGGTAAACACGTGCGTATTATTACGGTGCTATTTGTTTTTTCTATCTTATTCTCTTCGGTCCTTGCCAGAGGAATCAAACCTTACAGGATCGACCCCCATCGTACTTTTATGGGCAAAATTTCAAAAGTAAAGGTTCGTAATTTTTATGAAGATCCCGGACAGAGAGTACAGGATCGGAGTGCCAACAGCGAATTAAATACCGGATCCTCACAAACTCTGCAATTGGTCAAAAGGGCATCCGATCATTCCTTTACTACGCTGATCGATTCTTCCCGTAACGGTTTTGGCTGGCTTAACCCGAGTATCCGTTCCATCAGTCATTATAAAGGAGCCGATGCTTTCGGCGCGGATGTAGATTTTTTACTTTTAGCCTACCGCCAGTACATAGTCAGCAATACGGCAACAGGTATTATCGGGGCGACTACCATCGACGTTGCGAATGATTTAAGTAACGGGGCGTTTTTCCGCCATGTTAATTTGAATGAGGATCTAGGTCCTTTCCCACCGGCGGATCCTTATAAATCCATCGGTGGCAGGTATCCGGGTGCCGTCGCTCTGGACAGACCGTTTATCCATTTTAATCAATATATCAGCGGCAATGCCGATACCAGTCCGGCCGTTTCCAGCCCCTACCTGATTACGGATTACGGAACCTATGGCAATAACGGCGGGGCCTGGACCGGATCCTATCAGATGGATCAGGGATACCAGCATTGGAATTTTGAGAAAAACCGCCTCTGGAATGGTCCTGTTTCCATAGTGAAGAGTAGTGACGGTAAATATCATTATGTAGGGGTATACCGCAATTGGATGATTAAGGGTGAATCTCAGCCTGCTGAATATGTGATTCTGAATGCCGAATCGGATGATCCGACAACGGACTGGACGATCGATACCGATCCTACAACCATAGACACCATGAATTTTTTTCTCTACCCCAGTGTATCCATGAATTCCAGCGGATTCGGCGCATGTGTGGGAATAGGGCATGAGGGGCCGCATCCCGGCAACACATTTTATTTATACGAACTACGGGTTATGGTTATGACTACCACTGATTATGGTAAAACCTGGACGACACCCCGCCAGATAGACTGGGCTGAATTGGGTGTTCCGGAATCGGTTACCTATAGTGATTCCATCTATATACCCACCTCCGACACCACCCAGGCTCTTTATCAGGGAGATGTATATCTGGCCATTCCCAATAATCATGGACTCGATGTGCTGGTATCCGATGACCAGGATGTGTATGTGGGTTATGATTTGACCTGGGGCCCCCAGGCCAGTGATAGTACCTACTACCGGGACTATCATGAATGCGGGGTTCACGTAGCCATCAGTAACGATGGTGGAGCCAGTTTCGAAGATAAACATATGGCCATCAATAACGGTTTTTTCGAAGGAGATTCATTAAGCGATGCCGTTGAAGATAACTTTATTTTTAATTCGGAGGTGGATCTGTCGCTCGATCAGTACGGCTATTTGTATGCCACCTGGCTGGATCGTCCCCATGTGAATATTGAACCGGCCGAACATTTGCGTTACAACGATCCCAATGAGACGATCGGTTTAAAGACCGATGTGTTTACCTCCCGTTCTTTGGACGGCGGGGAAACCTGGTCCTGGAAAATGAATGTTACCCAAACCCAAAGCGTGGATGAATATGAGCTAAAAGCGGCCATGGTTGCCGATGGCAAAGATAACGGGACCGTCTACTTCGCCTATAGTACCATTGATCCGAGCACTTCGGTCTCACAGGGTGATCCGGATGCTTATACCTACCGGACCAATCGTATCTGGGTCGGCCAGGCCTGGGATTATCCGGATTCCGGGGCATTGGCGATCGGCGCAAAATCCAGGCCGGTTATTAAAACCTACCGCCTGGAGCAGAATTATCCCAATCCGTTTAATCCGACTACAACGATTAGTTACGAATTACCTGTTTCGGGTAAGGTGCGTTTGGTCGTCTATAATGTACTGGGCCAAAAAGTGCGCACTCTCATTGATGAAAAACAGGGAGCCGGTAAATATAAGATGACATTGGATGCAAGCGAATTATCCAGCGGTGTCTATTTTTATCGTTTAAGTGCCGGAAAATCGGATCTTACGCGTAAGATGATTTTAATCAAATAGGGGAATAGCATTCCGGATTATTCCGGTTGATATATGAAAGGAATCCGTTAAATAAACATTTATAAGGAGGCGTTATGAGAGGATTATTTACTATGTTCGTATTGGCGATTTTTGCGGCTACATCTCTGGCTGGTGCCAAAGATATTCGGATAAACAAGCAAAAATTGCATGTTCAGAAAGTGATCAAGGTCAAGACACAAAGAGTCCAGCCCGTGGAGCCGCTTTTTCCTTATGCTTCGGGTAATGCGGCAACTACCGGTCGGAGCACAGCCAACCGGTTGATGAAAACGGCAGCAGGAACTCTGCGCCAGGTGGCTACTTCGGGCAACGGGTATGGTTGGCTGAACCCCATGCAGCGCGAAATCGACCGCTATGTGGGTCCGGATGCAGATACGGGAAGTAATATTGATTTTATCGCCCTGTCCTACCGCGGTGCGGATGCCAGCCAGATTTATGAAACTGAAGTCGATGTTTCCGCCGGTTTGGCTTCCGGAGCGCTTACCACAAGCGACCAGTTAAATGATGGTATAGGTGGTGTCGGCGGACGTTATCCCTGCATGGTAGCTTTGGACCGTCCCTTTCCCTCTTTTAATCAGTTTATGGAACAAATGTCAAATGGCGTTAATACATCCCATCCCTATACGATCTGCTCTTATGGAACTTATGGTTCCAATGGCAACAGTTGGACCACACCGGACTATTTAATGGACGACGGCTGGCTGAATCCCACCATCTCCAGCCATCCGCTTATGACCCAGGAAAACCGGCTCTGGGACGGACCGGTTTCCATTGTTAAGGATGCCAATGATATTTATCATTATGTGGGAGTCTACGATACCTGGTATTCCGATGCAGAAGCTACGGCTTATGGTGTCCAGATGGAGAAATATATTCTTAATGCAAAATCGGTAGATGATTATGCTGCTGACGGTTGGGTCTACGGTTGGGATGACACGCCTGCTACGGACCCGGTACGGATTGACACAGCCGAGGTCTCTTTGCCTCGTTGCGGGGTGGCCATGAATAGCAGTGGATTCGGCGTAATCGCCGGTCCAGGCCATTTGGGCTGGCATAATCCGGATTCCGGGTATTACTATAATGAAACCAAAATCACCTATTCCACAACCAGCGATTTCGGACATACCTGGTCGGACTGGGATACGGTTAGTTTCGGAGACCTGGGATTCCCGCTCTATCACCATGCTTCGGATTCCATTATTTTTGATTGCCAGATCGTAGGAAATGATACCATTTGTACCCCTTACGACGGCCCGACCTTTATGGGAACCAATTTCGACATGGATGTAATCGTGGATAACCAGAACACCATCTATGTTATCTTTAATTCCATGTGGGGTGAACCTACGGACAACGGTTGGTATCCCTATCCGGATTACAGCGGTATTTTTATAGCCCGGAAGTTAGATGGACAGTCCTGGGAGGCAGCCCGTATCGCTTATAATAACGGTGTTTTTGTCGGCGACGATCAGATCTCCGGCATGTCGCAATACTTTTTCGATACCGAGCCCAAGCTGAGTATGGACGAACAGAATCATCTCTATGCTTCCTGGCTGGATCGCCGTCACAACCAGGTGGAGGTGAGTCAATTTAACCGCTACAGCGATCCCGAAACCTATGGTTCCGATGCGACTTTTAAGACCGATGTGTATGCCGCCCACTCCATAGACGGCGGTGCCAACTGGTCCGATCCGATCAATATCACGGATTCTCCTCATCTGGATGAATATGAATTGAACCTGTCCCTGCATTCGGCCAATCAGGATACTCGCGGTGATTATGGAAGAATTTGGGTGGCATATTGTCTGGCCGATACGGCCAACGGCGATCCGGCAAAAGATGCTTATATCGAATTATCTCAGACGGTCTGGGTCGGAGAAGCTTCCAACTTCAATCCGCCGGCGGCCATAAGCACCGAACCGAAGGTAGCCAAAACATTCGGTTTACGTCAGAATTATCCCAATCCGTTCAATCCCGGTACCAAAATCGAATTTACTCCCTGGAAATCGGGTCGGGCTACCCTTACGGTTTATAATGTACGGGGACAAAAGATTTCCGAACTATTCAACGGACAGGTGAATAAAGGTATGATCTACCAGGTGGATTTCGACGGTAGTCGGGTTGCGGCAGGAATTTATTTTTACCGCCTGCAGATCGGTCATAAAACCGATGTAAAGAAAATGGCTTTGTTGAAATAATCCGTACCCCTGTCAAATGACGAAATACTAATTCAAAACGAAATGGTAGGTTCCGACACCTGCCATTTCTTATTTATTTGTAAAAACGATATTATATGGTGGCTTATGAAACGGATTAGTTATATCATTCTCATATTTTTCTTCTTAACGGTTAGCCTGAGGGCCGGTACTACGGGTAAACTGGCCGGCAGGGTGCTGGATGCCAAAACACGCGAGCCCCTGGCCGGAGCCAATGTAATCGTCGTCGGTACCAATTTAGGAGCTTCCACAGATGCGGACGGCGACTTTTTTATCATTAATATTCCGGTGGGTACCTATACGATAGAGGCTAACTATATCGGTTATGAAACCGTTCGCAAAAAAGGCGTACAAGTTATCCTGGATCAGACGACGAAAATTAATTTTCAATTAAGGGAAGCCATCGAGCAGGGTGAAACCATCGAAGTAGTTGCCCATGGATTTAAAGTCCAAAAAGATGAAACCACTAAGAAAATTACTATTCAGGCCGAAGACCTGCGCGCCATGCCGGTTCAGGATTTTTCCCAAATGGTTGCCGCCCAGGCCGGTGTCATACAGATCGAAAGCAGTTTGCAGGGTATTGCCGGATTCGAGGATCGCGGTATAGAAGAGATCCATGTACGCGGCGGCCGTTCCGGGGAAATCGGTTATACCATCGACGGTATGTATATCGTCAATCCTTTTTACGGCTCAAAATATTCCTGGACGGAATTGAATGATTTCGCCGTGGAACAGGTGGATATCAAAACCGGTGTGTTCGATGCCGAATACGGCGGTGCCATGTCCAGTATGATTAATATCATCACCAAGGACGGTCCCGATCACTTAAGCGGACAGATCAAGCTGGCTTCTTCTAATCCTTCTAATTTACCGGCCCTGTTCAGTGAGACGGTCAATCCCGGAGCCAGAATCGATCTGTCGCCGCAGAGGCAGGATTTCTTAAGAGATTATCGTGAAATCTCAGGAGGATTCGGCGGTCCCGTACCCTTTACAAACAGCAAACTAAGGTTTATTGTTACCGGTCATCGCCTCGGTTCGGCCTACCGGGTTTACCAATTCGACGATTCCCTTTATGACAGCGCCCATCCCGATGATCCCCATAATGCCCATTACAATAAACTGGATACGATCCCTGATTGGCACCAGATGGGCTTCCGCTATACCTGGGATTTGTATGGAAAACTGACCTGGCATATCAACAATGCCATGAAGGCTTCGTTTTCCAACTGGAATTTAAAAACCACTTTTCGTACGGCGAACGGTGCCAATCTCTGGTATCAGTATTATGAAGCCGGTCGCAATATCGATACACAGACTTCCGACCGTCAGGCCTTGATCTTCAATCACCAATTGTCAAAGAAGAGTTTTTATACGTTAAAGATGTCTCGCTTTTATCAGAAGATGTTTATCGGTGTAACGGATAACGGTTCGGTCAATGGCAGATATCTCTCTCCGAATGAGTATAAAGAGCCGGGATATGATGATGACTATGAACATAACCCTTTCTGGTATGAGTACTATGTAAAAGGTAATGACCGGTACTATCATCACAGTTATTCGGATACGTATGAAGGATTGTTAAGTTTTTTATCCCAGGTAACCAAACATCATGAAGTGAAAGCCGGAGCCTCTTACAGACGACACACAATTATGATTAATGAAATTCAGCTACCCTGGCTCCAGAACCCCTATGTGGAGAAATATAAACGGCATCCGGAAGAGATGGCTTTTTATGTCCAGGATTTGATCGAATACGATTATATGACCATTCATCTCGGTATGCGTCTCGATATGCTAAATGCTCATGCCCAGTACTGGAATGATCCCTGGGCAACAGAGGCGGAACGCAAACTGGTTAATAGTAAATGGGAGTATTCCTGGAGCCCGCGTATCGGTTTTTCCCAGATTATTACCGATAATGCAACCTTTACTTTCGGTTACGGACGTTTTACCCAGACGCCGACCTACCGCAATAAATATATGAATCCTACCAAAGATATTAAAACCTATTCTCCTCTGGTTGGGAATTCCGGTTTAAGTATGGAACGGATGACCGCCTATGAATTCGGTTTAAATGTGGGCTTGAGCGAACATGTAATTGCTCAGATCATCGGTTGGTCTAAGGAATATTCGGAGTTGACTTCTACGGAAAGGGTTCCTCAGTTTCCGTACTCTTACACCATATTCTTAAATACCGATTATGCAACCGCCCGGGGAGTGGACCTGGTTTTACGTTACCAGGGCCGGATTTCGTCACTGATCATCCAGTATACCAACTCCAGAGCTACCGCCAACCGGCGTGATCCCTGGGAAGGTTACCGGGAAACCGATACACCGCGTACCATGCCCAAGCGGGAGCTGCTCATGTCTTATGACCGGACTCATGACATCAGCGCTTCATATTCCTATCGCTTTGGTCCGGGAGCCGGTCTGCAATTTTCTACGATTCATCCCCTGGAAAATTCACGTTTCGATTTAATGTTCCTCGCTATGAGCGGATTCCCCTATACGCCGATCATCGGGAATGTGCCCGGTGAAACGAATTCCGAGCGGGGTCCCTGGAATATTACGGCCAATTTCAGATATCAAAAATCTGTAAAAGTAATGGGAGCCCGACTCATATTCGGAGTAATGGTTCAGAATTTATTTGACTGGAAAAACGCTCTTGATATCTATCCGGAAACCGGAAAAGCGGATGACCCGGGGACGCGCTTAAACGAACTGATCAAAAAAGGTATTCTTTCTAAAACCTACTTCGACCGGCCCTATTATTACGGTCGCCGCCGGCAGGTTGATTTTTCACTGGAGATCAATTTTTAGTTTCTTAATAAAAGTTAAAGAGATGAATAGTAAGTAAGGTGTTTTACATGATCAAAAAAACGATTTTATTCATATTCCTGAGTGGGATGCTGGTTCTTGCCATGGAGCCGGTGAAAAAAAATCAGGCTTTGAGAAAGACGGCCATTACCGATCCGTTACTTAACCGGGCCAGAGCCTATTTAGATAAAGGAAAACTGAAAATAGCCGTAGAAAATTACGGAATCTTTTCCGGTACGGCCTCTCCTCAGGGATTATGGGGCGACTTTCAGTATATTTCGAATTTATCGCTCGTACTGGGTGTGCCGGGTAAGGATGCCAATGGAAATCCCTACCCCTGGGCAGTTGGTCAAAAGAAACATTATAATATAAAAAATCAGGATTTCGAAACCATGGGCACGGATACGACCTATTGGGGAGCCACGGTATCGGAATCATGGTTTGATCGTACTCCCAATCTGAATCGTACGGACTGGGAGGCCGTGGAAGACGCCCGCATCCGCTTGCATAACCCTTTGGCCACTGCCGGCGAGTATTACGGTAAATTAGGCCTATATACCAATGAAGAGGATCAATATCCCCTCATTGCCACCAGTGACATTCCGGAAACCTGGCCCGGGACGGATGAGCAGCGAACCTGGCCCGGGCCCTGGGCGCTGGATCCTGCTGATTCTTCAGGAAAAAAGGAACTACCCGGCGTTTTTGTATCCGATCAGGATATTTATTTTGAATTCGACGATCGGTTGGCCACCCGGGATGTAGACCCCAATCAGGGATATCCTACGGGTATCAAAGCCAAAGTGTCGGGTTATTCTTACGGGGCCAGTATCTCCGAAGACATCATCTTTTTTAAAATGACCCTGATCAATGAATCTCAGTATGATTATGAGAATGTGTTTGCCGGGTTCTATTTTGATGTGGATGCCTATAATCGTCTGGCCAATGGAAGTTATGCCGGCCGGACGAATGATGACGATATGATGTCTTATAATACGGATTGGGATTTCGGCTACATTTACGATCTGGATGGCGACCATTCTAATCCCTATGTGGGAGATAAAAACCTGGCCTATTCCGCCGTGAAATTATTGGACACGCCGACTGCCGCGGAAGACATCGATCTGGATGCGGACGGAGTGATTGATGTACATCAGGGAGATAAATTAGGGCTGACCAGCTGGCATTGGTTTGACTGGTACTTCCGTCCCGGGGCCCGGGATGAAAGCCCCAACCAGGGACCCTGGTCAGGGGACGGTCAAACCCCGGTCGCTCCCAATAAGGAAGAAATTCAATACAAAATAATTGCCGGAGATACGAGTAATCTTTCTCCCTATGATTCATTGCACTATTTTCATCCGTATCGGAGTGAGGTCGGTTACGGAAAGCTCAATCCGCGTTTTGATTCGGTCGAAGGACTGATTTATGATTATCCGGACGGACTGGATTGTGTGTTCATTATGGGTTCCGGCCCTTTCAATATTGCCAGCGGTGATTCGGTACCTTTCTCTTTTTGTATACTGATGGGCGAAAATGAAGACGACCTGATCGCCAATGCCCGTATCGCTCAGATCATGTACGACAATAACTATCAGGGCACCAGACCGCCCAGAGCACCTCACGTAATTGCGAAAGAAGACGATCGGAAAATAACCCTTTATTGGGATGCCCTCTCCGTCCAGGATAAGGATATCATTACCGGTATTAAAGATTTTGAAGGATACAGAATTTATAGGAGCTCCGATAACGGGCTCACCTGGGGTACAAAAATTTATGACGGAGAAACCAATACCACCTATTGGGAACCGATTGCCCAATTTGATAAAAAGGACGGAATCGTCGGCTACGACCGCGTGGCTCCTCACCGCTATCTCGGTGATGATACGGGATTAAAATATAAATTCGAGGATACAAATGTTGAAAACGGGCGGGAGTATATTTATGCGGTTTGCGCATACGACCGTGGATTTATCCCCAATGATGCGATCCTTGACCCGGATAGTTCCGGGGCTCATAAATCGCTGACCTTTACAGTCCCTTCGCTGGAAAACTTTCTGGCGAATAGTACCAATTTACCCCATATTGTAAAAGTAATTCCCCACCGTCCGGCCAGTAATGCCGAAATGGCGGATTTGCAGGTGGTGAAAAAGGAAGGAACGATAGGCAACGGTATTTTTACGGTTGAAGTGATTGATCCTAAGGCAGTGACCGGTGACGTTTATGAGATTACCTTCGATTGTGACTATTACGATCCGCCGGCCGATACCAAAATAATTCCGGGTTCGCAACGCTATACGATTTATGATCAAGATAAGGGCGATACACTGGTTACCAACAGTAAGGAATGGTCCAAAGATCTGGAACAGCCGGAAGCCCCTCCGATTTTCGACGGTTTGCGCTGGGGAATCCAGATGAGTACCGATATTATTTTAATGAAGGAAGACGCTTACTGGACTCCTAATTCCCGGTGTACCTATAAATTGTCCACCGCTTCTCTAAATTCCCCGCCGACCAGATCGGATTATATGTTGCTTTTTACCGGGGAGAATGCCGACAGCGTTTATATTACCAATAACGGCAATCAATCCCGCTTCATGGTACCTTTTCAGGTCTGGAATACGGTCACGCACCGCAAGGGACGTTTGGTGGGTTACGCTGCCACGGAATTCAAACCAGGAACTAAATTTTATGTGTATGAAAATCATCTGCCGGAAGCTCCGGACAATGACCAATACAGACTCTCTCTGTTGTTTACTCTGGATTGGGTTTTGCCCAATACCTATGATGCTGACGGAAATTTGATTTCGGCCGATCGGGACTGGGCTGCGGGCGATACACTGATGATGCCGGTACGCAAACCTTTTGAACGCGGTGACGGCTTTCTGGTCAACACAAAAGAAGTATTCCGGGTTAAAAAGGTATCTAAAAACTCAATAAAAAAGGTTAAAGTGGTCCCGAACCCTTATATCGTGCATGCCGCCTGGGAGAATGACTATTTTGTTCGCAAACTGCAGTTTACCAATTTACCGAATAAATGTGATATCTATATTTTTACGGTATCCGGTGAAAAAGTGATTACCCTTCATCATGATAGTCCTTTCGATGGCAGTGAAGATTGGGATTTGCTGACCGTCAACCGACAGGAAGCGGCCCCCGGACTCTATGTGTATGTGGTAAAAGCGGACAACGGCCAAAAATACACCGGTAAATTTGTGGTGATTAAGTGATTTGAAAGTTTAGGAGTGATTCAATGAAGTTAAAAAATATCATAGGATGGATACTCATATTCACGCTGCCTCTCCTGGCTCAAACGGAACTATCCAAGGTGGCTACCTCGATGGGCCAGTTTTTAAAACTGGGCGCGGGAGCCAGGGGCACGGCACTCGGAGATGCCTATGCGGCTCTGGCTTCCGACGTTTCCGCTATGTATTGGAATCCCGCGGGTATTCAGAAGATCGGCCGTCCTTCCTTAGGGGTGGCCAGAACCCAGTTGTTCGCGGGTATTACTTATAATTTTTTAGGGATTACCATTCCCATTGATGCGGATAATACGGTTGGCCTTTCCGTCCTCTATCTCAATTCGGGGAGTATGGAAATGACCACGATTGATGAACCGGAAGGTACGGGACAAACTTTCGACGCGGCTTCTTCCTCCATCGGAATTAGCCTTTCCAGAAGCCTGACCACCCGTTTTGATCTGGGCGTAACCGTCAAATATATAACGGAAAGACTTTCTCTGGAAAAAGCATCTACTATTGCCTTTGATGTGGGCTCCCAGTTTGATACGGGTATCTACGGAATAAAGTTGGGTATGGCCCTAACGAATTTCGGCGGAAAAATGAAATTGGACGGTCCGGAACTGGATATGGATTATACCAACAGCTCCACTTCAACCTCCTATCAGGCGGGGGCCCGTCTTAAAACCGAAGAGTGGCCGATTCCATTGGTTTTCCGTATGGGAATCGCTCTCGATGTGCTTGGTAAGAATTCCGAAATCCTTCACGATGATACAAACCGGCTGACCGTTGCTTTGGAAGCGAATGACCCGACGGATCACTACCTGCGTTATAATATGGGGTTGGAATACGAATGGAATCAATTTGTCGCCTTTCGCGTCGGTTATAAAGACAATTATGATGAAGCCAGGTTTACGGCGGGAATAGGTTTAAATTTCAGTAAACTGGGCATTCATGCCAGGATGAATTATGCCTTTAACGACTACGGTTTGCTGGGATATGTTCATAATTATGGCTTTGACTTTTTATTTTAAGTTGAATCATTAAAAGGTATGTAAAACAAACGTTTTAAGGAGGAATTTGAATGCGTAAATTTTTACTGTTTTTAACGATTATGAGCCTGGTGAGCCTGCTTTCTGCAGCTGAACGTATACAGAACCAGGCCTATCCGATCCTACCCCAAACACCACAGACAAAGATATCGGTCTTTAAGAATACGAGATTGCCTCATACTCTCAAAAAACCTTCGAATGGATTTCCGGGTGGTCTTCTATTCATGGAAGATTTTGAACCGGGCAGTGAATGGCATCGCTGGACCAGTGACGATTTAACCGATCCCCGTCCGCAACGCGGTCCGAGTCACTGGCTACTGGATACATGGGAAGCGCTAGGAGATTCTTCCTGGCGTATGGCCGATACCAGCCTCGGGACCAACGGAGGCTACGACAATCACTGGTATCAGGTACTGGATACGCCCCCCATTCTGGTTTCCGATACGACAGATACCAACCTGACTTTTTCTTTCTATCACCGCTTCAGTGTGGAGAATCCGGCAGGAGCACCGGCACCTTACGATGGATGGGATGCCATTAATGTCCGGGTGAGTACGGATAGCGGCCTGACCTGGCATGTATTGGAATTTGACACCTATAATATTTCCAGCGACTGGGCTTTCGGGGAGCCGACTCAAGGTATGTTCGAAGGCGTCGGTATACCCGGTTGGGGCGGCGATCAGTTGGAATGGCGGAAAGAGAGCATCAGCCTGAAAGACTATGTAGAACCTTTGCAGCCGTTTATGATCCGTTTTGCCTTTGCTTCGGATATGGCTTATTCCACGGCCGATGGAGGCCCGGATATGTTCGGTTGGGAAGTCGATAGCATCACCGTGGCTTCGGACGATTCGCTCTATTTTTTTAATGACGGGCAAAAAGACGGGATGACGGGTAAGGATAATGTGTATATCCCTCCGCTCGGCGGAGACCTGTGGCATGTCGCTACGATCGAGAATCCTTTGCCGGTCTATGCATCGGAATTTACCCCTTCGGGCACCCATGCCGCTGTTCTGCAAAACGGCGGAGACGTATTCGATTCTACCGCGACCTACAATCCCTGGATGGAAGATGCGTACGGTACCGGACCGATCGCTTTACCGGATACAACTCCCATTTACCTCGATTTTGATCATTTACCCTTTTTTGCCGATCCGGATGAAGATTTAAATTCGAGAGATTTCTTTTACGTGGAGGCGCGTCCCATAGATAGTACGGAATGGGAACCCGTTAGCATCTCGGATGATGGTGGGTATTATGTTTATCCCGAGGGCTTTGATCGTTGGATTAATGTTTCCACATTTTACGGTTATCCGGAAAATATGTCGCCTTTTGATCTTTCACGTTTCGCCGGGCAGGATGTATATATCCGCATTCGTTTCCATTCGGACGACGATCAGCCCATCGGTTACGGCTTGCTGGTGGATGATTTTGTCATCTACAGTCCGATTGTGACGATCCCGGCACCCACGGGAATTAAAGCTGTTCCGGTTCCGGAAGATACAACGATCCACGTGAGCTGGGATTTTGAGGAAGGAAAGACCTATCAGGTTTGGCGTACGACCCCCGGGGATGCTTATATCCATTTGATGGGGGAAGTTATGGACAGTGTTTTTACCGACACGGCGGTTGTACCTTTTCAGGAATATGACTATACGCTTAAGGCGGGAATTAAATATGAAGGGACATCCGATTTTCCCAGAAATGATGAGGGATATATCCTGGTAGCAGGGGCCGAAATTTATCCTCCTACGGTTGTGGAGTTCGGCTATGATGACTCCACTCCCGATACGACGATTGTGGCACCCACGAATAAACTTATCTATGTAAAATTTACTCCCAAATATTATCCTGTAAATCTGGAAGGGGTTAATTTCTTCCTGGATTCCACCGGAGTTACAAGAATTGCTCCTATCCAGATCAAAGTCTGGACCACAAACGATACCAGCGGAGCCCCGGACAGCCTTTTTACATTTAAAACGTTGCAAAAAGCGGATGTAAAACCCGGGTTTAACCGTATGATATTTGAGAAGAAGATGACCATTGATTCGTCCATGAAAAGTTTCTATATCAGCGTTAAACGGTATGGATCCGGTTATAAACTGGGCGCAGATACATCCGAGCCGATTGACGGGAATACCTATGTAGAGGAATCGTCCGGTCTGGTGAACGTTACGGATCTCGATGCCATGGTTCATGTTTTGTTAGACACCTCTCAGGTTAAAACGGCGGTGGGGATTAAAGAACACCGTTCGTTTATTGCCGATCGTTTCGGTTTGGGGAATAACTATCCCAATCCCTTTAATCCGCAAACAATGATTCCTTTTAACGTGCCCGTGAGAGCCGCAGGTCAGCATATGACAATAACGGTCTATAATATTTTGGGACAAAAAGTCGCTACATTGTTTGACGGTAAGGCCGTACCGGGTACACATTATGCCCGATGGTTGGGTAAAAATAGTTCGGGGAAAACGGTCAGTTCCGGTATATATCTATACCAGCTAAAAAGTAAGGGAATTACTCTTACCAACCGGATGCTGTTTATTAAATAGGAAATAGAGAATACCAGGTTCGGGGAGCCGGGCTCCCTGAACCGTTTTTAATGGTTGAACATCCTAACGAACAACCGGTCTGCCTTCTTACGGAGCGTGTGTTTCCATATTTCTTTTTTGATTGATTGATTCATTACGGTGTTTGAATTTTAGTTAATTTTTATCCCGGAGTTTTTGTGAAAAGGATTTTTCTTTTTGTAGCGGTATCATTTAGTCTGGTCTTTGCTCAAAGCAAAGAATATCAACAAAATGGTTTTTTATTTTGTTTAAATAAAGATCAACCACTCCTGTCTGTGGTCCATATCGGGTCGAAACTTTCTACCGGTATCGAAGCCATCGATCGTCTTATAGAACGGAACGGCATTATTTCTATTCGGAAATGGTTATCTGCCGCCGATGCACGTGATGTCGTTGACGGTGTGGATCTGTCCAAAATCTATGAAGCAAAATTTGCGAATCGGCAGGAGCTGGAACGGATTAAAAAGATTATCCGCCAATTCCGGGATTTGCCGCAAATCCATTCTGCCGCTTTGCAGACCATCAATCATCTCAGAGGAGGAATTACTCCCTATGAGCCCAATGATCCGGACTTTTTCAAACAGTGGTATATAAAAAAGATCGGTGCGGATAAGGCCTGGGCTTTGTGGGGGGATGCCATTCCCGGTGATTCCACCGTACTGGTTGGCGTGGTCGATACAGGGGTGGATTATCTCCATCCGGATCTGGCGGGAATGCTTTACGTGAATCCCAAAGAAAGGCCGGGGGACGCCAACGGTGACGGGAAACCGGGAATCGCCGGTGTGGATGATGACGGTGACGGCAAAATCGACGAAGATTCTCAGGGCAGACAACCGGGAGACCCCGGTTATAACAACGATCTGAAAGATGATGATGATGAGAACGGCTTCAATGATGATTTTACAGGTTGGGATTTTGCGGATGAAGACAATGATGTACGGCCGCCAAACGTGGGTTCCACTAAAGAATTAAGCCATGGTACGCATGTTTCGGGCATTATTGCCGCTGTGACCGATAATCAAATCGGGATTGCCGGGATATCGTTTCGAAGCAAGATTATTGCCACCAAGCAGGCCAGGGATACCGATCAAAAGGAACCGGGCATTGTGAAGGGCTATTCCGGAATTCTATACTGTGCTAAAATGGGGGCGAAGATCATCAATTGTTCCTGGGGCGGGGGGTATGATTTTTACGGCAAGATTGTTATCGATAATGTGGTTAATAATTACGGAGCGATCGTTCTTTGCGCGGCCGGGAATGATAATCATGATAACGACAGCAACCACCAGTATCCCAGTGATTTTGCGAATGCTACGGCTATTGCCGCTCTGAATAATGCCGACCGGCGGGCCTATTATTCCAACTGGGGTAATGTGATCGATTTCAGCGCTCCGGGTGGAGAGGGCGGTAACTATACCAATGCCATTTATAGTACGATTCATGCCAATGCCGGCTCTTATGCATCCTGGCAGGGAACCTCTATGGCCACTCCGGTAGCAACGGGTGCTTTTGCTTTGTTACGCGCCTGGTTTCCGCAAAAAGACCGGAACTGGTTGCTGCAAACCATGCGCCAGTCAGCCGATAATATCGATGATCTGAATCCTTCCTATGCAGGAAAATTGGGTGCCGGACGGGTAAATATCTATAAGGCCATTGCCAAACAGATCGCACCCGATATAACCATAACGAATAAGACGTTTACCATTGACGATGCCAATGAAGACGGACAAATTAATCCCGGAGAAAGCGTCGGTCTTGTTGTGAATCTCGAAAATAGTTCCGGGTGGCAGGATGCAACAGCGCTTCATTTGATTTTAAGATCTTCTTCTCCTTTTATCGAAATAATCGATTCTCTGGCCGATCCCGGCCCGTTAAACAATGGCCAAAGTACAAGCAATAGCGGCCATCCTCTGCAATTTCGTGTTCTCAGTAATGCTCCTTACGGTTCCTTTGACCTGCAAGTTCATATTTTTGCCGATGATACGGCAGGGTATCCCTACCATTCCATAGAGTCGATTTCAGTTTCGGCGACATTGAATCAAACGGGTTTTCCGGTTGATCAGGTTTCCGTGAGTTCTGCCATCGGGATAGGGCGGTTTAACGGGCAACCTCTGATCGCAGCGATTACCCATACCGATCAGCTCAGTGTGTTTCGGGCGAATGGTCAGCTTGTGGAAGGGTTTCCCAAAGATATCGGAACCACCACTGCTGCGCCGGTTATTGCCGATGTGGACGGTGACGGTCAAAATGAGATTGTCGTGGTCAATCGCAGCGGACAGATTTTTATTTACAGCGGCCGGGGTGTGCTGAAAAAACGGATCGATCTCAATGAAGCGGTGCAGGGGGGAGTGGCCGTGTCCAATCTGGACGATGATCCCCAATTGGAGATGGTTATCGGCACCATGCGACGCACCCTGCATGTGATTAAGTCGGACAGCACGGAATTACCGGGCTTTCCGAAAACGGTTTCTAATATGATCGATAAAGGTATTGCCTTAGCGGATATGGATGGGGACGGACGTCCGGAAATGATTTTCGGTACTTTCGACGGATTGTTGCAGGTAATAGATGCTGCCGGCGATACGATCAATGATTTTCCTCTTAAGCTGGATGGGAAATTAGCCGTTCCGCCAGTGATCTTTAGCGGCCACATCTATGTGGCTACAACCCATAATGAATTGTTGCTCGTTAATCCGGATACAACGATTTCCTGGAAATATCCTTTTAACGGCAAGGTCCAATCCGCTCTGGCCTTATGCGATGTAACCGGAGACGGGCAACCGGAAATCTTTTTAACCACCGATGACGGTGCTTTGCATGGAGTGAACCCGGTCAGTGGACAATCTCTGGCCGGTTTTCCGGTTTTCATGGACGGCTATGCCAAAATTCCTCCGGTCTTTGCGGATTTAAATAATGACGGGCAACCGGAAATTATGGTTGGTACAAATAGCGGGAAATTATATATACTGGAAGCAGACGGTTCAAATTATGCGCACTTTCCGGCCGTTTATAATCAGCCCTTCAGTGCCTCACCTGCACTGTACGATCTGGACCACGATGGTGATCTGGAGCTGCTTATCGGTACAAATAATGATTTGTATGCTTTTGATCTGCCGGATACTTCAGCTTCTTTACTCCCCTGGCGAACATTCATGGGCAGCAATTTGCGGACAGGGTCTTATGCCGGGGCCATCTCGAAGATTTCTTCTCCTCGCCCTAATCCCATTGTTTCTACCTTTCAACTGGATCAGAATTATCCGAATCCGTTCGGTTCGGCAGCCAAAGGTCAAAATACTTTAAGCACAACCATAGGCTACCGTTTGCCGGCTCTTAGTCGGGTAAGATTGACGATATATAATATTCTCGGCCAGAAAGTGAAGATACTGGTAGACGGCAAGCAGGAGAAGGGCCATTACCGGGTACCCTTCCGTGCCGAGGGTTTAGCCAGCGGCGTTTATATTTACCAGATTCGGGTAAAAGGGCTTCTCGGCAATGGGCATGAATCCGTTCAAAGACGTAAAATGATTTTTTTACGTTAAAATCATGATCATTTAAAAGTCTGAATTTAATGTTGAGTCGATCTAAATTTTTGTATTCCTGGCCGGTGGTATTGCTGTTAGTCGGTCTGCTTTTCGGGGAAGGCTTCCATACCGATCGTCTGCTTTTTCGGGTAAAAGAAGGATATGTCCTTCCGAATATAAAAAATGGGCGGATGTTGGATCGAGCGAATCCCTTATACGGTTTTCTGCAAAAATACCCTGTCTTGCGTCTTGAACCCTGGCTGAAATCTGCCGATGAATCGGATGTCTACGGCAATCTACATTTTAACCGAATAATACGTGTAGTTTTCAAGTGGAAATTTAGCTCCCGAAAATTGCGGCAAGTTGCCGGGGAATTTTTATCTCAGGAAGCGATCCGTTCCGCGATCCGTGAGCCCCTTATCAAAATAACCATGCCCATTCAACCTTTTCTTCCTGATGATCCTTACTTCGACAGACAATGGTATCTCAAGCGTATCATGGCCGACTATGCCTGGCCTTTGTGGCCTTCCGGTCTGCCAACGGATTCCACCGTTTTAGTCGGCGTGGTCGATACCGGAATCGACTATTTGCATCCTGATATTCAGCCCGCTCTCTATATTAATCCCGGCGAAGATATCGATCATGACGGACAGGTAACAGCAGCCGATTTTAATGGTCTGGATGATGACGGAAATGGTTTTGTGGATGATATTCGCGGCTGGGATTTCGCCGGAGCCGATGCATCTTCATCAGGGGATAATGATATCAGGCCGCCCTCTGCCGGTTCCTATCAGATTTTAAGCCATGGCACCCACGTAGCCGGTATTATGGCGGCCGTATTCAATAACAATCTGGGTATTAGTGGTATTGCCAGGGGCAGCAGGATAATTGCTACCAAGCAAAGCCGGGATAACGATGTATCCGACGGTTATTTATGGGATGCTTACGACGGGGTACTCTATTGTGCCAAAATGGGGGCCAAAGTCATTAACTGCTCCTGGGGATCGGATTATTACAGCTCATATGCAGATAGTCTGCTGCAAATGATTCACGATAAATATGGGTCTATCGTTGTTTGTGCGGCCGGAAATGATAACTCGAACAATGATCAGCACCATTTTTATCCCAGCGATTTTTCCAGTACAATTGCAGTAGCGGCTTTAAATGCTTCCGATCAGAAGGCATCCTTTTCAAACTATGGCCGGATAATCGATATCAGCGCACCGGGCACATCGATTTACAGCACGATTCATTGGAATGCCGGAAAATACGCTTCATGGCAGGGAACTTCCATGGCCAGCCCGGTTGTGGCCGGGTCGTTTGCCTTGTTAACCTCCTGGTTCCCTCAGTACAATCCTTCTGAACGGGTCGATCTGTTGCTGCAATCCGCCGATGATATTTCCGCTGAGAATCCTGGGTATGGGGGTCTGTTAGGTAGCGGCCGGGTGAATGTGTATACGCCGATTGCCAAAACTATTTTCCCGAAACTTTCCCCGAGGCAGGTGTCGTTTCAAATTTTGGATGATGACGGCGACGAACAAATCAATCCGGGTGAACAGGTCTATGTGCATATTGCGTCCCTAAACAGCGCCGGATGGCAGTCGGCCCATTCGGTGCAGCTAACCCTGACCTCTTCCGATTCATCCCTTAGTTTTATTGATTCTACAATCATACTCGGTACCATATTGCCCGGCGATTCAATCGATTCCGGGGGGAACGATTTGCTACTGCAAGTTTCGCCTAACGCGCTCTTTCAATCCCTTCATTTCCGGGTCGAATACTCGGCAAATGAAGATTCCGATCACCCATATCGGGAAAGTTTTTCATTCTCGATTCCGATTACCTTAAATCAGGTGGGTTTTCCCCTGTCCATTGTCATTGCCCGGCCTTTGACTGTTTGCAAGATACGCGACTCTTTAAATGTGATTCTGGCCATAGGACAAGATCATTATCTGTATGCCCTCGATCAGAAAGGGCGAATGTTAGACGGCTTTCCGGTCGATCTGGAAGGGTATACCACTATGCCTCCGGCTATCTATGAGGAAAATCAACAAAAACGGATTGCTATTGCCAACCGGGCCGGTATATTGAAAATTATAGATTTTAGAGGCCATACCTTACTGCGCCTGGATGTTCGGGAAGCAATCTACGGCAATCTTTCAGTGGCTGATTTGGATGGTGATGGATTTGAGGAAGTAGTCTTCGGTACTATGAAAGGATATCTGCATATCCTCCATTCTGACGGAAGTGAATTGAGTGGTTTTCCTGTAGATATGGGAACGTTTATCGACAGAGGAGTGGCTCTTGCCTCTTTATCTGATGGCGGTCGGGAATTGATCTTCGGCACTTTCGACGGACGAATCCATGTCTTTGATACTTCCGGTCGGGAACAGCCGGGATGGCCGGTTGATATTCAGCAACGCCTGGCGGTAACTCCCGTACTGCTCCCTTCGAAAAAAGGGTACTATGTTCTGGCCGGAACCGTAAAAGGAGATCTGTTGTTGCTGGATCACGAAGGGAATATTTTACGGCAACACTCTTTTTCGGATAAATTCAGTAGCCCCCTTGCCGTACAGGATCTGAATGAAGACGGGTCACCGGAGGTTGTCTTTGCAACGGCTGGCGGATACCTCCACGTTTGTGATTTGACATTGAAGGATCATGCCGGTTTTCCTATAAAAACAAAGGGAGAAATTGTATCCTCACCGGTTTTTGGGGCCCTTGAAGGGAAGGGAGTCTTTGATATAATAGCGGGCACGGATCAGGGCTACCTGTATGTGATAAGTCCCGAAGGTAAAAGGCTACCTAATTTTCCAGCCAGAATCCAGGGGGATCTGAACGCCGCACCAACTCTGATGGATGTGGATGGGGATGGAGATGCGGAGATCATAACCGGCGGTCATTCCGGTCTTTTCGTTTTCGACTGGAAAAACAGGTCTGCTTTCGGGGGGAGTTGGATGACCTTTCTAGGCAATAACCAGCGCACTGCTGAACTTAACGATCGTAGTGCCACTGCTATTGTTGACGATTTCAGGGCTGTTCGTACAAGTTTTCAACTTTTTCAAAATCAACCCAATCCTTTCGGAAATGCTCTGGGGAATCAGACATATACACGGATTCGTTATAACCTGAAAGGGCAGTGCCGTGTTCGGTTATCTGTTTATAATATTTTAGGGCAAAGAATTAGAACCTTGGTGCATGGTAACCAGAGTGCCGGAGTGCACCGTTTCTTACTTGACGGCACCGATCTGGCTTCGGGTATCTATTTTTTAAAATTAACGGCAGGTGGTTTAGTCCAAACCCAAAAAATGATGGTAATCCATTAGATACTTAAATTGGAGGAAGGTATTATGAGGACACGTTTTATTCTGGCTTTAATAGCAGGGCTCTTTGCGAGTACTCTGTTGGCCGGTAACGGATATTTTCAGGACAGAATTTTGTTCTGTTTGCAAAAAGATCACCCCTATTTGCAAATTCGTTATGAGCAGGGTCAGCCGGTTACGGACCTGCCGGCCCTTAATCAATTGCTTCAAAAATATAAGATTATCGATCTGAAACGCTGGTTACGTTCGGCAGACAATACGGATGTGGTGGGCGATGTTAATCTAAGCAAAGTCTATAGGGCCCGCTTTAACGGTCAAAAGGATCGCAACCGGTTAGAGGATATGATCCGGGATTTTACATCTGTCGGCGAGATCATTTCCGCAGATCTGGAGAGTAGGAATCACATTTTAGAGCAGCCTCAGAACGATGCGTATACTCCGGATGACACCCGTTACGGCGAACAATGGTTTATGAAGACGATCATGGCCGATTACGCCTGGGGGCTGTGGGGTACGGATACGCCCGGGGACCCGAATGTGCTGATCGGTGTGGTGGATACCGGTGTGGATACGGAACATCCCGATTTACAGGGCGTGCTTTATCTGAATCCCGGCGAAGACTTGAACGGCAACGGAATAGTCGATGACTCGGAACGAAATAATATTGATGATGACGGAAACGGATATGTGGATGATTTCTACGGCTGGGATTTCGGTGATAGCGATAACGATATCCGTCCGCCCAGTTCCGGAGTGGACGATGCGCTTAGTCACGGTACGCATACCACGGGGATTGCTGCTGCTGTTACCGATAATTCCACAGGGGTAAGCGGAATATCCTTTCGCAGTAAAGTGATTGCCACGAAAAATTCGAAAGATGCCGATTCAACCGAAGCTCAACCCGGTATTTACTCCGGCTATGACGGCATCTTGTATGTGGCTAAATTAGGTGCGAAATTTATTAATTGCTCCTGGGGCGGCGGTTATTTGTTTACGTATGAAAAAAATATTTTAGACGAAGTGTCATCGCCTCCTTATAATGCTATTGTGGTGGGGGCTGCCGGAAATGATGAACAGGATAATGATGATAATCCTCAATATCCCAGCGATTATGAAAAATGTATCTGCGTGGCTGCTACGGAAAAAACCGATCATAAAGCCTGGTATTCCAACTGGGGATCGGTAGTGGATATCAGTGCTCCCGGAGGCGAGGGAAGCGTTTCCTCAACCGCTATTTTAAGTACGATTCACTGGAATGCCGGAGGATACGCGGCCTGGATGGGGACCTCCATGGCCACACCGGTGGTCACCGGTTCTTTTGCCTTGCTTAAAGCCTGGTTTCCGGGGCAAAGCAGACAGTGGTACTGGGATCAGTTGCTGAACAACGCCGATCCGATCGATGATCTGAATCCGTCTTATTCGGGACAGTTGGGTTCTGGTCGGGTTAATGTATACAATGCTATTGCCCGCAATGCTTTCCCTTATTTATATATAACCAGCAGTGCATATTCGGAAAGCGGAGGAAATGGAGACGGCCAGATCAGTCCCGGCGAGAATGCCAATTTGGTTATGAATATTAAGAATGATCCTCTCTATCTCGATGCGGATAATACGACCATAACCCTTTCATCGACTTCCCCCTATCTGACTTTCACGGATAATTCGGCCAGTCTGGGTACTATTGCTGCCGGGGATTCCGTAACCACGGCCGACGGGGACCTGATATTCGGTTTTACTAGCGATGCCTCATTGGATACCCTGCCTCTGGTGGTGACCAAGAATGCCAATCCCGGTGCCGATCATCCTTATTCGGATTCGGAAACGATTTATGTCCAGGCGACTTTAAACCAGCAGGGTTTTCCCGTAAATCCAACCGGTTTCGGTCAATTCATGACGGCTGCCAATATTACCGGTGATGATAATTTGGAAGTTATTGGAGTTGGAGATAACGACAGCCTGTATGCCTATGATGCCACGGGTCATTTGCTGAGTGGATTCCCGGTCTATCTGGAGGGCAGTACAACTATGGGTGCGGCTGTGGCGGATATGGATAATGACGGCCGAAATGAAATTGTTGTGGCGGACCGGGCGGATGGAATTCTTAAAATTATAAAAGGAGATGGTTCCATTTTGCTGAATGTAAATCCGGATGAGCAGGTACGGGGTAATATCGCTGTGGCCAATATGGATAGCGATCCGGAATTGGAAATGGTCTTCGGTACCATGTCCCGTAATTTACATGTGATGAATATTGATGGAACGGAACTATCCGGCTTTCCTCTCAATGTGGGTTCGCAAATTGATCAGGGAGTCGCTCTGGGAGATTATACCGGCGACGGCATACCGGAAATGGTCTTCGGCCTGTTAAACAAAGAATTGCATGTGATGAAAACAGACGGTACGGAAATAAGCGGGTTCCCCATTACCCTCAGTTCCAGGGTCAATACAACGCCGTTGATCGCCGATTTGAAGGGAGACCGTTATATTATTGTCACTACCACCGATAAAAAGGTACAAAAAATTGATGCCAGCGGGCAAATCAGCGTACTGAAAACTCTGGATAATAGCGTTAAATCAACTCCTGCCCTGAGTGATTTTAATGGAGACGGAACCCTGGATATCGCTTTCAGTACGGGTACGGATAATAAATTGTATGTGATTAACTTTGCCGGGGATACCCTGGCCCCATTTCCTATTACTATGAATGCAGTAGTCGATATGTCCCCTGTATTTGCCGATTTGAACAACGACCAACACCTGGAGCTGGTTTGCAGTTCGGATGACGGCAAAATATATGCCTTTCAACCCGATGGAAGTCAGCTCTCGCCCTTTCCTGCTTTTTATACGGATAAGCAGCAGGGTTCGGCCTGCATTGCCGACCTGGATAATGACGGCGATTTCGAAGTAATTGTCGGTGATGAGAACAGTTTGAATATCATTGATCTTCAGACTGACAAAGGTACGGAACTGAAGGGCTGGCCTACTTATCAAGCTAACAATGCCCGTACCGCTTACTATTACTTTGACCCATCGGCAAGTGCCCTTACCAGGGAAAGTGTTCCGCCCACAAAGTTTGTTCTGTACCAAAATTATCCGAATCCCTTTGGTTTGCGTGCAGCATCGTCGCAGAATCCGGCTATGACCACGATACGCTATGATGTATTGCGGGCAGCAGATGTGGATATTACCATTTATAATGTATTAGGACAAAGGGTTCGGACGCTGGTTCATGGCACCCGTTCTCCGGGAAGCTATGCGCTTAAATGGAATGGTAGAAACGAGTATGGCCATAGAATAGGCAGCGGAATTTATATTTATCGATATACGGTCTCTATGGGCGGCCGTCGGCAAATAGTTCTGAAAAAGAAGATGATTGTCCTGCAATAGACCCTTTTGTTTTTTTGAAAGACTTAAATAGCCTGTTTCTTACTAAGAAATAGGCTATTTTTTTAATTTTTATCACATTAAGGCTTGCATAAAACAAATATTTATCCGATATTTCAACCTGTTATTAGTCTTAAAAGGCTAAATAACGGAATATTCGACCTAACTAAAACACGTTACCATGGACAGAGAACGTTTAGTACAAATTGCTAACCTGAAAAAATTTAATCACTTAATGGTGCGTATCCTTGACAATAAACGCAATTTATTCTATATTTTGCTATGTGATGAGGCTCACATTTAATGTAAGGTAATATAAAACAGGAGGTGGCATATGACATAATGGAAAATCTATTTATCTTAATTGTCCGTTTTTTTCTGTTGAATTGTCTTAATTAGTGGAGGTTAAGGGATGTTCAAAAAAATACTTATAATATTATTTGCCTTATCTATGCCGATTTTCCTTTTTGCTCAGTCTTCGGGTAAAATTACCGGTGTAGTTAAAGACAAGAAGACAGGCGAACCTTTGCCTGGCGTGAATGTTGTTCTCCAGAATACCTACCTAGGCGCAACTACCGATGTTGACGGTTACTATGTTATCTTAAATGTTCCTGTTGGTGTATATAATATTGAAGCCAGCTATGTAGGATATAAAAAGGTAGTTGTGGAAGGTGTTCGTGTTTCCGCCGGTATTACTACCGACAAAAATTTTGAGCTGGAACCGACTACCCTCGAATTGGGTCAGGCGGTTGTAGTTGTGGCCAAGCGTCCTCTGGTAGAAAAGAATGTGACCCAAAGTTATTCTCTGGTCACTTCTAAACAGCTTGAGGCAATTCCTGTTAGAGGCCTGAATAATATTTTAGCCTTACAGCCCAGTGTGGTCGTGCAGGATGGCCAGGTCCATATTCGTGGCGGTCGTCAGGAAGAAGTGGGTTATTATCTTGACGGGGCGTCTACATCAAATCCGTTAAATAATACCAATGCTATTTATGTTATCCAGGATGCCGTGGAAGAAATTCAGGTTTTGACCGGTGGTTATACGGCCGAATTTGGTGGCGCCAATTCCGGCATTATCCGGGCAGAGCTTAAAACCGGTACACCGGATTACCATTTTTCAGTAGATGTTCAGACAGACAAGTTCGCCAGTGAGGGTGAAAAATTTTTAGGCACATATTCGTATCAGCATCATATTGGTGCCGTGACTCTAAGCGGCCCTATATTAACCAAAAAGGTTCGATTCTTCCTGGCAGCTGAGAACAATTACCAGGGTGATGATCAGGTTCGTTTCAGTAAAGGTTGGGAATTTGATAATATGGTGGATCAGAATCCAGCCAATGCAGTTCATGACACGGTTAATCTCAAATATCCGGATGGATTTACGCCACACAATAAAAGCAACCGGTATGCGCTGAATGGAACCTTGTTGTTTAATTTTAATCCGATCCGTCTGCGAATTGGTGGTACTTTTAACACGAGAAGAACCTATCTTGATGGCGCACCTTGGCTGCATGTGCTTAATAATCGTCAAATTTATGATGATCTGAATACATACCTATTAAGTGCTAAACTGACCCATGTTCTTTCACCGACTACTTACTACGATGTTACTTTAGGTGCTTTTGGTTATCATTTGGAGCGAGGTGATAGTTATTTCGGCAATGACTGGCACTCCTGGTTCGACAGTACAAAAGTTGCGGCTCATGGCGTGACTTATCGCGATGCCTGGAAACCGAAATTTAATTATCTTTTTGCAGGTATCCCTTTTACACGTAACGGGAATCCATCATATTTTTATCGTAATTTACAACAAAATTACTATTCCGGCGCTTTTAAGCTTACCAGTCAGTTGGGTCGTTATCACGAAATAAAAGTCGGCGCTGAAGCGCGAGCTTATACGGTACGTTACTTTGATATTGATCCAAGTGTTATGTATTTAACTGCCGCTCCCGGTACCTATGGATCATCTGATACATACGGTAGTATAAAAAATGTACCTGTAAAGACGTGGATTAAATTGGGTGGCGTTGATACGTATGGTTTTGATGCCTATGGCAATGAAATTAACAGCGACAAGAATTATCCCAACGGAACCTATGTAGATGGGCCCAAAAATCCACTTTTTGGTGCTTTTTATGTACAGGATAAAATCGAATATAAAGATTTAATTGTTAATGCAGGTTTGCGTTTTGATTATTTTGATAGTGATGATAATACTTTAAAAAATCCAAAAGATCCTCATGTAGATCCTAACAGTGGTTTGATCTATAAAAGTGACTGGAAGAAAAAAGATCCTTTCATGCAGATTAGTCCGCGATTAGGCTTTTCCTTCCCGGTTAGTGAAAAAACTGTTTTTTATCTACAATATGGTAAATTTGTTCAGATGCCGCAGTTAAATCAAATCTATTTTGGAGCGAACCGTTTATCGCGGCAAATTGCAGAGAGTGGGTTTTACTATATTAATCCGATTGGTTTTGGCCTGGATCCTATACGTACAACAAATTACGAAATCGGACTGCGCCGTCAGTTATCCGATTTTGCCGCAATTGATATAACGGGATTTTATCGTAATGTCCAGGGTCAGATCCAGGTGGATCTGGAAAAAGTTCTTCCTGGCGCTGAAGTTCAGTCTTATGAACGTTTTGTGAATGGCGATTTTGCTACTACCAAAGGCCTTGAATTTAAACTGACGTTACGTAGAAGTCATCGCTTGCAGGCCCAGGTGAATTATACCCTGACCGATGCAGAGGGCACCGCTTCCAGTAATACTTCTTACCATGGCGCGGTTTATAACAATACGGTAAAACCGATTGTTGTTTCGCCCCTGGATTATTCGCAAACCCATCGCGGTTCTATCAATCTGGATTACCGGTTTAACAAAGGTGATGGCGGACCTGTATTCGAAAATTTTGGTGCGAATTTATTATTCACCTTTTCCAGTGGTCATCCTTATACGTTTGTGTATGCACCTCCGGGAGGTCAGACAAATCCTTACACGGCCGGTGTGGATTATATGTTTGATACCCGTTCCCGCGTGGCCCTGGAACCACTGAATCGTTCCGTAACGCCTTGGACTTATTTGCTTGATCTGCGTTTGGATAAATCTTTTAACGTTTACAATAACCTTAACGCCACGGTATATGTACGTGTGAACAATCTGTTAAATACCAAAAATGTAATTAATGTTTTCCAAAAAACCGGCAGTGCTGAAGATGATGGTTTCTTGTCTGATCCGTCTGTTTCCGGTGCAACCGTACAGCGTCTCGGCCAGACTTATGTGGATATGTATAAAGCTATCAACCTTGTTGATGGTGGCGCTTACCGCAGCCAGTTAGGTCGGGAATTATATGGAACACCGCGGATGATTTTCTTTGGAATCAGACTTAGTTACTAAACAGATTTTCCATATGAATAAGGAATTTAAAGATGAGAGGTAACAAATGAAGCGAAAAGTAAAATTTATGCTATCATTGATAGTAGTGGGATTTATGCTCCTGTTAGTATCCAACGTCTTCGCCAGAGGGCCGGAGGGTACGGGACAAAATCCCATTTACAAGACAGCGCAGGATCTTGATCCTATTCGTACTCTTTCCAATATTAATAATTGGTCGTATTGGATGTATTATGATGGAGAATCCGGTTTAGATCCTGACAATAACGCCGGTGGTATTTACCCACGTGGTACGGCAGGCGTTATATTTGAAGACGGTTTTGTCTGGGGCTGTAAAGTCGATGGGAAGATTCAAGTTGGTGGTCAGACTTATTCCATCGGGACGGAGCCTCTTTTGGATCGTATTTACAGGATCCGTAGTGACTGGAAGAAATTGTTAGATGATCCTTCTCCTCTTCGTCAGGATGCATCGGAATTTTTTCGTGTTCCCAATGCCAGCGTAACAGCGGATCAGATGGAGCAGTTGGCTGCACAATATGCCAAAGATTGGAAAGAATGGCCTGTAGATCAGGGCGCTCCTTATTATGATGTTGATGGTAACGGGGAGTATAATCCGGTTTTGGATGATCAGGGTTATCCAATCGCCGCGGAATATGATGAAAACGGGAAATTAACTGCCGGAGGTGACTACCCGGGCATTGCCAATGCCGATCAGATTATCTATTTGCGAGTCGATGATCAGGATTCGGCCAGAACTGTTGCTCTTTACGGATCGGATCCGATTGGTCTGGAATTGCAGGTTACGGCCTGGGGTTACAATCAGACCAGTTCTCAATTGGGACAAATTATATTTAAGAAATATCGTTTGATCAATATTTCCGGGAAAAAGTTGGATGATATGTATGTAGCTCAATGGTGCGACCCGGATGTGGGTAATTCCACGGATGACGTTGTCGGTTGCGATCCTGAATTAGGAATCGGTTTTGCCTATAATGGTACTCCTACGGATGACAACTTTGCTGAACTGGGGTTGGCTCCTTCGGCCATTGGCTATGACTTTTTCCAGGGCCCCATTGTGGATGGTGTCAAAGGTGAAGATATTAACCAGAATGGCATTGATGATGCCGAAGATTATGCTGTATTTAATCTGAAAAAAGTAGGTCCGGGTAAAGTAAACATGCCCATGACCTCTTTTGGTTATTTCTCGGCCGGTAATCCTGAGTGGGAAGACCCGACATTAAAGAGTTATGACGGTACTTTGGAATGGTACAATTTACTACGTGGATATATTACTACAAACGATGTGGACAATCCCACACCGTTTACGCATCGTGCCACCGGCGAACCGACCAAGTTCCCTCTGGACGGCGATCCTGTAACGGGTATTGGTGATATTGACGGTAATCCCGGACTCAAAAACTTTGCTCCTGCTGATCGTCGTATGTCTCTGAGTACCGGCCCCTTTACTATGATGCCGGGTGATACACAGGAAGTGGTTGTTGCTATTATCGGTGGAGAAAGCGGTAAATTAGGTGTAGGCTCCAGAACGCAATCCGTATTTGCTCTTAAAGTAAATGATGAAATTGCACAAATGCTCTATAATACACTATTTACTCAGGTTCCGAAACCACCGTCACCACCTAAGGTAAAAATTACACCCTTGGAAGATAAAATTGCTATCAATTGGAGCTTCGATAACGATGCCGTTATCAATACGGAAAATCCGGTTTTAGCAGATTACAGCTTTGAAGGGTATAATGTGTATCAGTTACCTTCGGCCAAATCGGGATTGTCTGATGCGGTTCGTGTGGCTACTTTTGATAAAGTAGATAATGTTAAAAAGATTATCGAAACAAGATTTCTGCCTCAGTATGGACAAGGTGTTAATGTTCCTATAAGATTTGGGAATGATACAGGGGTTAAAAGATATTTTATTGTAGATAAAGATTATATTAAGGATGAGCCCCTTCACCCGGGTAACACCTACTTTTTTGCTGTAACGGCCTATAATTACAATCCGACCGCTACGGTAGTAAAAAGTCTGGAATCTTCGATACAGATTATTCCTGTTACCACCCAGGCCGCTCTGCCCGGTTATAGTGAAGGTTCTACTCCAGGTGAAGATCTGACGAATGTAACGCATAGTAAGGGTAGTGCTGAACAGGCCAGTGTGAATGTTAAGGTTGTAGATCCGGCTCAGATAACCGGAGATGATTACAGCGTTTATTTTGAGCCGTGGTTCTTCTATCTGGATTTGGATGGCAAGTGGAAACGCACGGCCTCACCGGATTCGGTAGTTCCTGTGGGCAAGATGGCCAAGATAGCCGATGTATCTCCTTCTACCATAACGGGTGCTGCTGTTACTTCTACCAATGTGGGCACGGTTGATTTGATATTTACCTTAAATCTGGTTGCTCCTGGCGGCGATTGGGTTGATGGTCTTAAAATAACCTTGCCTTCAGGAATTAAGGTCAATAGCTGGAAGCCTGTTACCGGTGCCTATGGAGATTATGGTACGGGTCAAGGCCAGAACGTAGTAAATACGGAAGGTACCTACGACCCAACCGATAATTCGATTACATGGGGAGACTCGGCTCGTTCTACGTTTGGTGCTATCGAAGGAACGGTATATATGACCATTAATGTCGATATGTTTACTCCGCCTTTAACCGCTGGATTTACGGTTTATGATGACGGTTATGACGGGAATATAGTAGACGCTACCGGTACTATTACCATTCCTGAGATCGGATATTCTTTCAAGACCGTGGATATGTGGGGTTTGAAGGACATCACGGCCAATAAGGTTGTTCTGGAAGGTCAGGATAAATTATATAATGATGTGACCAATGATGCGCCGGTTGTTGACGGAATGCAGGTAATTGTTGGTGGAAGTTACGAAGCTCCGACGGATTTTAGTTCTGTTAAATGGAATGGTGAGGATATCAGTGATTTTGCCGGTGCCGGTGAAGGTGTCGGTAGCTATGGTATTTATGGCTGGGGCGCCACTGCCCGGGCAATTGATACTTATGGCCAAGGTACAACGGACCTTAATATGCTGATTAAGGACTATGTATTGCGCTGGACAGGTGACTATGATACAACGGTTACAACTGGCGGAGATACGCTTGTCAGCGTTGTGAGCGGTGGATCAATGGCATATCTAATTGGAGCGCGTAAGTATGATCTTAAGGATAACCCCTTTAATCCTAACCCCGGTTCTAGTGATCCTTTCATGGTTCGTGTTCCTTTCGAAGTCTGGGATGCGGAAGATGGTTATCAGTGTAATTTTTTAATCTATGACCGTATGCAGGATCCGTCTAGTTCCAAACCATTTTATGCATTCAATCCGAATGATAGAATGTACACGTATTTTCTATTAACGCCATATAAGGAAACTGCTCCGAGTTCAGCCAGTTTAGATTCTTTAACCTGGAATCTGGTATGGTGGACGGCACCAATGAAGAAAGGGGATTCGGTCTATGTGAAATATGCTAACCCCATCATTCTTGGGTCGGATGAATTTACTTTTTCCACACAAGGACTTGGCCAAACGTATAGTGTTGCCCAGGAAAAGGCCGCAGTTGAAAAAGTTACGGTTTATCCCAATCCATACTATGCCAATAACCCCAGAAGTGTGAATAGGTTTGATAAATTTATAACCTTTTATCATCTACCTAAAAAAGCTACCATTCGTCTTTTCACTCTTGCGGGAGACCAGGTACGTAAGCTGGTAAAGAATGATGATACTCAGTTTTATAACTGGGATCTGAAGAATGAAAGAGGATTGCCGGTAGCGAGCGGAATCTATTTTGCGCATATTGAGATGACGCTCTCTGACGGGAGTAAGGTAACTAAGGTGCTTAAGGTGTTTATTATTCAAAGAGCACAAATGCTGAAATACTATTAATAGTTTATTTGAATAATAATAAAGGTTTGATTTTTAAGGGAGTATATAATGAAAAGAAACAAAATAAGCATGATTACCGCACTATTGGCGTTCATACTATTTGTTGGTTTGACGCCTAGTTATGCCGGTGACGTTGCGCGTACCGGTACGGCGGCCGGTGTACAGGTGCTTGTTCCTGTAGGGGCGCGTTATCTGGCGATGGGCGGTGCTAATATCGCCGAAGTAAGCGGAGTTGACGGTATCTTCTGGAATCCGGCAGGTTTGTCATCAATGAAAGGTAACGCAGCCGGTGTGTTTTCTTCGATGAATATTTTTGATGATGTTCATGTTAATTACCTTGGCCTTGGTTTTAATATGGGAAGCCTGGGTAATTTGGGTGTCACCATAAAAGCATTTGATTTTGGTGATATTCCTTTAACAACAGTCGAAGATCCG
Source organism: Calditrichia bacterium (assembly GCA_026983775.1). Taxonomy (GTDB): domain Bacteria; phylum Calditrichota; class Calditrichia; order Calditrichales; family Calditrichaceae; genus JALSTK01. The sequence goes on along the minus strand of JALSTK010000110.1, from coordinate 8,125 downwards.
GATGGTGCCAGTGGTAGAACGTTTTCCCCGACATTTACAACGATCGGATTAGCTTATTCTATTATGCTAACTAATGCAATTCAGGTTGGTTTTAATGGAAAAATGATCTATGAGAGTATTGATCGGGCAACGGCCAGTGCCTTTGCCGTGGATGCTGGAATTCAATATCATGGTGTGGCGGGTATCAATGGGTTATCTCTCGGTATGGTTATAAAGAATGTTGGTACGAATATGCAGTATAACGGGAGTGCCTTTATTACCCAGTCTACTGAATCAGGCGCTAGTTTTCCGAATTACAATAAACGGATGACTTCATCTGATCAGTTGCCTGCTTCTTTTGAGCTTGGGCTAGGTTATAAATACGCCATTGATGAAACCAATAATCTATTAGTTAGCGGTAATTTTGCCAATAATAATTTTGGTACTGATGCTTTTAAGTTTGGTGCTGAGTATATGTTCAAAGATATGCTAGCCTTACGTGCTGGTTATGTATTACGTAATGGGTTAGCTTCGGAAGATCAACTCTATCACTTTACGATTGGAGCCGGTTTCAATTATAATATTGGCGGTGCCGATTTAACAATTGATTATGCTTACCGTGATTCTAAGTATTTTAACGGTAATAATCTGTTTTCTCTGAAAATAGGATTTTAAGGTGTAGGGTTTAGTATAGAAGGGAACTGGCGAATGTCGGTTCCCTTTTTTTATTAGAAAGATAGAGAAATTGGCATCTATTTGATTTCACCCCCGCCCCTTTTATTGCCGGAAGAGATGCAAGGTGACATTCCGGTTAGTAATCATTTTTAATTCTTCAGCCACTTCATGATCTCCGGCAGAGTCGGCCGCTTGCCGTACATTAAAATACCCACTCTGTAAATCCTGGCTACTATCCAGATGGAAAACAAAATAGTCAACACCAGAAGCAGGATCGATGATACAATTTGCCAGATAGGAGGATTCGATAAATTGATTCTGGCAAACATGATAATCGGCGAGAAAGTCGGGAAAATGGATAAAAAGACGGATAAAGAGCTATCGGGACTCTTCACAATATAACCGTTAAATATAATCGGTACGATAAGAAGCAAGATAATAGGCATGGACATTTGCTGGGCTTCCTGATCGTTGTTGCTGACGGCACCGACGGCAGCATATAAGGTTGAGAATAAAAAATAACCGAGGATAAAAAAAATTACGAAATAAACAAAGGTCATGGGGGAAAAATTAAGATATTGGCTGACACCGGGCAGGGAACTGCTGCCGAAGAGGATTAGTCCGATACCGAACACCGCCCAAATAAGGTATTGGGTAAACCCAACCAGTCCCTGACCGATAATTTTACCGGTCATGAGTTGGAAAGGAGTACTGCCCGATAACAAGACTTCGATGACACGGGAAGTCTTCTCCTGAACCACACTACGCATAATACTGGCCCCGTACATAATCAATGTAAAATAGAGGATCATGACAAAGATAAAAGTGCTGAAATACTCCTGTATAAATCCCCGCTCTTCGGCCCGACCGCCTTTCACGATCTTAACGGTTTTCATCTCGACCGGCCTGATCAACTTTTGTACCATCCTCGGGTCCAGACCGGATTTCACAATACGGTGATTCATTACGATCTTGCGAATAGCATTCCTTAGCTCATGATTCAGAGATAGATCGGCCACATTTTTCGAGTAGTACTCCACTTTTCCGCTATCTTCCACGGTGGAAGGAATAAACAACAAACCGTCAATCTGTTCATTCTCTATGAGAGCCTGTTCCTGCGATAAGAGCCGATCAAAAGGTTTGTTACCGACGAATACCTGTTTAAAAATGAATTTTGGTTTTTTATTTTTAAGCGTATCTTTAAGGTTTACGGTAAGCTCATTATAAACCGAGTGACTTTGATCGATCACGTCAATACGTTCCGTTTTTTCGCTGCTCAGGAACATCAACAAGGTCGGCAAGACACTCAATCCGATCATGATCAAGGGAGTCAGAAGGGTGATGATAATAAAACTTTTTTTAAAAACCGATTCCCTGTATTCGCGCTTTAGAATAATCCATATCTTATTCATGGTCTTCTCCTTCCCCGGCAAGAGAGATGAAAATCTCATTCAGGCTGGATTTGCGGGTATCAATTTTAATAACCTCGAGATGTTTTATCGCATCAGAAAAGAAAGCATTCAAAGATACGCCCTCTTTTAATTCGAGCTCGGCATAATTCCCGTAATCATCAAGTTTATGGATTATATCCGCTTTTTTTAGATAGTTTCCGTCACCCTTGTACTCAATGTGAATAGCATCTTTACCATATTGATTTTTAATGGCGGACAGGGAACCATCCAAGACCTTCTTACCGTGGTCGATCATAACGATTTCGTCACACAACCGTTCGGCGGCGTCCATCATGTGGGTGGAGAAAACGATGGCCTTACCCTGTGCTTTAAAATCCAGCATGATATCTTTGAGCAGATTTACATTGACCGGGTCCAATCCGGAAAACGGTTCATCCAGGATAAGCAGCTCGGGATCATGCAAAATGGTGCCGATGAATTGCAGCTTCTGTTGCATGCCCTTGGATAATTCTTCGACCTTCTTATTTTCTGTGTGACCGATTTCCAACTTTTGCAACCATTGCTGAGATTTTAGACGGGCAAGAGAGCGGGATATACCGTGCAGTTCCCCAAGAAAAACAAGTAATTCCCGCACTCTCATCTTGGGATAGATACCGCGCTCTTCGGGAAGATAACCGATTTTTGTTTTAAGTTCTTCATTCATGGCCTGTCCGAAAAGACGGATGTGGCCCTCATCCGGCAGAATAATATTCATGATCATGCGAATAGTTGTTGTTTTTCCGGCGCCGTTTGGACCGAGCAGGCCGTGAATTTGTCCCGCCTGAACGGTGAAACTCACTTTATCGACGGCTTTAAATCGGCCGAAAGATTTGGACACATTTTGAATTTCAAGAATACTCATACGTTTTCCTTCCTGGTCTTAATCCTCAGAGTTCGTAACCTAATTAAACAATTTATATAAACATGATGCAAGGATTTATTCAAATATCTGCTTTGCAATGCGCCAGAGAATACGAACGGATGCATATGCCGCTCCCGAAAAGCTTCTTTGGTGAAAATGATTTCCAGCGATACATAAATTGACAGAAAAGATCATTTTGAGTAACTTAAAAAGTCGGAAGAAACAAATTAGATTCATGAAGTTAATGCATCGTCGGCAATTTTTTGCAAAACTGTTTGTTTCTTCGTTCAGCTTAATCTTTTTCCTCTCAACTCTGCTCAGAACCGAATAATGTCCGGCGATAGGGATTACTTTTCCGGCCGACGATGATGACAGGTATCATACGCATTCGATCCGGTTGAATTTTGTTAAAATGTAAGATAAGATATTGCGGATAGTTTTATAGATGGGAAGCGATTCTACAGTTTACCGGTCGGGAAGTAGGGTATCATAATCGTACAATCGGGACAATAACAAACGGATACTCTATATTGTCTGCTATAAGGCCCTGTATTCTGTTGTTTACAAAAGATCTATCCTGTGCCATTTTCATTGCCGGCAGAGCATGGAGCTCTTCAAGCATAGCCGGTGATTCTCAATCTGGATTTTAGACCGGGCCTGTAAAGCACTTTCCGTCAACTGCTAACATTCTGAAAAAGAAAGATAAAAACGAGGTGTACAAAAAAGAGACCGGTGGTACCGGAAGGGTCGGTTTTTGGTTTTTATCTTGCGTTTGGACAGATAGAATCCGGCGTTTTGGTCGGACCTGTCAAGAAACGTTTGTAGAGGTAAAAAGGTTAGGAGGTGAAAAATGCCCGGGAAAACGAATTTATGGAACCCGGTGCTTTCGGTGGTGATTCTGCTTCTTCTTAGCTCTTTTTCTTTTGGAAGAGGACCCGAAAAAGCTTCACACAAAATTTTCTCTAAAGGCGCTGTATTAGACCCGTCCTCCACGCTTTTCAATATTAATAATTGGTCGTATTGGATGTATAAAGACGGTATTTCCGGTATCGGTCCGAATGGCAACCCCGGCGGCATTTATCCCCGGGGAACTTCGAATGTAATCTACGAAGACGGTTTTGTCTGGGGTTGTAAAATTGACGGTCAGATTCGGGTTGGCGGACAGACGTATCGTACCGGCACCCAGGCTCTGTTGGATCGTATCTATCGCTATCGCAGCGATTGGAAGACGTTGACCCGGGATCAGGTACGTCAGGATGCAGCCGAATTTTTTACTAAAAAAGAAGACGCCGTAACCGACGCTGAAATTGATGAAATCATCGAACAGTATAAACAAGACGCCGAGGATTGGCCGGTAGACGAGGGTGCTCCCTGGATCGATACGGATGGAGACGGCATCTATACAAAGGGTGTGGATGAACCCGGTATAGCCAACGCCGACCAGGTAGTTTGGTTTAAAGTTAATGATACCGATCCCAGCCGTACTCAGGATTTATACGGTTCGGATCCGATTGGGATAGAGCTTCAGGTAACTGCTTGGGGCTATAATCAACCCACCACCCGTTTGGGACAGATTCTTTTCAAAAAATATAAGCTAATCAACATCTCCGGAAAAGAGTTGGATGATATGTACGTAGCCCAGTGGTCTGACCCGGATATTGGTACCTCTTCTGACGACTTAGTCGGTTGTGACTCGGTTCTGAGCATGGGTTTTGCTTATAATGGAGGCAAAAGCGATGCCAGTTTTGAACCCTTCAATTTGGCGCCTCCGGCTATAGGTTATGATATTTTACAAGGGCCTATGGTATATACGGGCAATCCGGCCGATACGGCTATTTTTAATTTAAAACGTCGCCCGGGGTATAAAAATCTGCCCATGACTTCATTCGGATATTTCTCTAAAGGGGGGGAGTGGGATGACCCTGAATTAGGGAGGTATGACGGAACCTTGGAATGGTACAATTTGCTGCGTGGATATATTCCTACCAACGACGTGAACAATCCAATCCCTTTTACCCATCGTATCAACTCGTATGAAGGCGGTCCTGCGACCAAATTTCCTCTGAATGGGGACCCGGATACGGGGCAAGGCGATATCGATGGTATTCCCTATAATCTTGCTCCTGGAGATCGACGCATGAGCTTAAATTCCGGCCCCTTTACCATGATGCCGGGTGATACACAGGAAGTAGTTGTGGCCGTCGTCGGTGGTTTGGGAAGCAGCCGTACCAAGTCGGTAGTCGATTTGAAAAAGAACGATGTTGTTGTTCAGTATGTTTATGACCGATTGTTTGCTTTGATTTCCAAAGCTAAGGAACCACCGGCTCCCCGACTAAAAATAACACCTATGGAAATGAAAATAGTGCTTAATTGGGGCTCTGATCCGTTTTATGTGAGCAGAACCGAAAATACGATTTATAAAGATAGTTATACAACCGGTTATACTTTCGAAGGCTATAATGTATATCAGTTACCTTCGGCTATTTCCGGTAAAGCGGATGCCAGATTGATCGCCACCTATGATTTAGTGGATGGTGTAAAAAATATCAAAGAGATGACTTATGTCGAAGCATATGGGCAAAAAGTACTGATTCCTGTCCAGTTTGGTAAGGATTCAGGTGTTCAGAGATATTTTATTGTTGATAAGGATTACCTCACGGGCAAACCGTTATATCCGGGAAACACCTATTATTTTGCAGTAACGGCCTATAATTATAATCCAAGTCCGCAATTAACAACCCATAAAACTTTTGAATCACCCTTAACGGCTATCCCCGTTTTCACTCAGCCGCCCAAACCGGGTATTAAATTTACCGGTGATCCCGGTCAATCTCTGCCGGTGGCACATACTTCCGGGAATTCCGATGGAACGGTTAAGATTACAGTTATTAATCCGGCTACAACAACCGGTCATGAATATGAAGTGGTTTTCGAAGCGGATTCGGATACAAATTCTGCGACGTATGGCCAAATCTTCTGGGATTTGGTAGATAAAGATGCAGAAAAAACGGTTTTAAGTAAACAGGTTCAATTGGCACCTGACACCAAAGCTTCGGATGCACCTCTCGCCGACGGTTTGCAAATTAGGGTGTATGGGCCTCCGGTCGGCATAAATCCAAATCGTTATGGGGAAGCCTATGGAAAAGATACGCCTTTATCGAGAACCTATTTAAAAGGCTGGGATTTCACTGATCCGCGTTGGATAAGTGGTCGTGACAGGGGATGGATCGGTTTGTTCGGCGGCTTGGGTAACGGCTCTGACCATTTAGGTACATCCCTCACCAATCCGACAGATTACATGGATGTGGATCTATACTTCGCAGGATTAAGTGCTGCAGGACCGGCCGATACTACGATCGAAGATATCATGGCCTTGAGTAAAGCGGAAAATCCCGATCGCTGGTCAATGGGGGTGGCTATAGATGGTTGGGGGGATTGGCATACGTATTTGGCCTATTTGCCGATGGCCGCTTTTGATGTAGAGAGTGATCCACCCAGAAGGTTAAAATTAGCCATGATCGAATCTCATGGCGATCCTTCGCAAGACGCGATTTGGGATATGGGTTGGAATCCGGTTGATTCTACCTTCGCGGATGACGGTGGATATGAATATTTTTATGTATTAAATGATGATTATGATACGACTTATACAGAGTATCTTCCGGGAGGTTTGTTAGCTTCTGCCATGTTTGGCGGCTGGCCTGTTTTATACAGCATTGCACCGGCACCTCGCGGTACACATCCTTATTTGGAAGGTGAGTTCACCTTGATGATATTTGCCTCGAATGTAAATACGGATGCTGATGTATTCTCATTCAAAGCTCCTGCAGTTGAATCGGGTATAGCCCTGGAGCGTGAAGCGGTAGAAAAGGTAACTGTATATCCAAACCCATACTACGCATGGAACAATCAGGAACCGAACCGGTTTACTAAATTTATACGTTTCTTTCATCTGCCTAAAAAAGCTACCATTCGTCTTTTCACTCTTGCGGGAGACCAGGTACGTAAGCTGGTAAAAGACGATGATACGCAGTTTTATAATTGGGATCTGAAGAATGAAAGAGGATTGCCAGTAGCGAGCGGAATCTATTTTGCGCATATTGAGATGACGCTCTCTGACGGGAGTAAGGTAACTAAGGTGCTTAAGGTGTTTATTATTCAAAGAGCACAAATGCTGAAATACTTCTAATATCAAAAATCATAAGGATCGGAAGTAATGTTTTATGGACACCTATTACCGGCAAGATTGAAATTTTGATAGGGTAACGGGGCAAACCTGGAATCGGGAAAGGTGTATCCGATATTCGGCAAAGAATATGTTTCATGTTGTTCGAACGTCAATTTTTTGAGAGTGACTTTTCCACTCCACACGGACAACTGCACTCCGGATGCCGTGACGCGTAGTCTCATCCGTATACTGCGTTAAATTAAAGATAGAATCACAAAAAACTTATTCTCCGCTACAAAAGGACTTCGGTTGATATGGAAGGGCGAATTAAGTAACTTACCTACTAAAATAATTAAGATTCAGGTTCGCAACGCACATGCATCGCCGTATATTTGTACAAAAATTATTAGCCTTTCTACCCGGCTTAACTCTCTTCCCCCCGACCTTGTTCGGAGCCGACCCATATCCGGCCGGAAGTATAACTTTACAAGCTGGTGGCCGACAGATTACTCTGCCCGTGATGAAAAAATGGGGCCAGTATTATCTTTCGTTGGTGGATTTTAGTCAAAACATGAACCTGGGGATTTTTACCAACCAGGAGAAGCGAAAGACCGTCATTAGTGTAGGCAGTACCAAATTAAAATTCACAGCCCGAAACACCTTTGTTTTAATCAACGATCAGCCCTGGCAAGTATTTTATCCTCCGTTGTGGCAGAACGGAGAATTATGGGTCAATGCCCAGGATTTAGCGGAGCTGCTGACGAATCACACCAATTTGCGCCTGGAATTTAATGCCAGCAAAGGTCTTTTTAAGAGCGGTAGAAAAAATATCAACATTTCTCAAATCGCCATCACTGAAAAACAGAACGGCACTCTCATCCATATCTTCACCGAAGTACCTTTTAAAAAAGAGGATATTGCTTTAAGACGGGTTAATAAGTGGCTATATGTGGAAATTTACGGAGGACGGGTGGAGGCCAAAGCTTTAAA